>JANWHX010000211.1 GCA_025450235.1 Chitinophagaceae bacterium
AATTGGCACTGTTGGATAGGTTATTTATGAACGATGGAACCGGTCATTTTACCAAAGCCATGGAGCCCATGTCTGTCGTGTTTGAAAATAAATCCTGCGTAGCAGCGGCGGATGTAGATAATGATGGCGACCAGGACCTGTTTGTGGGCAATCTCGCAAGTCCGGCCAAATATGGCGTACCCACAACATCATACTTATATATCAATGATGGCAAGGCCCATTTCACAAAAGGCGGAGACAATATCATTCCTCTTTACCTATTGGGCATGGTCACATCCGCCACATTTATTGATATTGATAATGATGGCTGGAAAGATTTGGCGGTGACAGGTGAATGGATGCCATTGAAAATCTTTAAGAACAACAAAGGAAAGTTTACTGAGACAGATATTGCGCATTCTACCGGTCTTTGGCAAAGTTTATGCGCAACAGATGTAAATGGCGATGGCTTTACCGATATTTTGGCGGGTAACTGGGGATGCAATACCAAATTCTGGGCAGGTAAGAACGGCCCATTAAAGCTCTATATAAAAGATTTTGACAATAATGGCTCAACCGAACAGATACTCGCTTATACAATTGACGGGAAAGAGTACCCTTTTTTGGCGAAAGATGAATTGGAAAGGGCTTTACCTGTTTTGAAAAAAGCATACCTGAAATACAGTGATGTAGCAGGCAAAACAGTACAATACATGTTTTACGATTTATTCAAAGATTACCAGCAACTGCAGGCGGAAGTATTAACTTCTTCGTGTTTCATAAATGATGGCAAAGGTGCTTTTAAAAGAGTTGATCTGCCACAGGAATTGCAGCTGGCTCCCATTTTCTCTTTTACCTCTTCGAACTTCAATAAACCCGGCAGTTACCTGGCGGCCGGAAATTTCTATGGTGTGATTCCGTATGAAGGCCGGTATGATGCATTGCAACCCACATTTTTTTCCTATGATAAAACCAATAATACATTTCGGTACGACGGAGAGCTTGCGTTCATTACCGGTGAGGCAAGAGATGCAAAATGGATCAAGTATGCCGGCGGAGAAAAAGTTTTAATCATTGCCAGGAATAACCAGTCTTTAGTTTTTCTAAAACCTGTTAAAAATTAGCAATGAAAAAAAATGAAATGATCATCGCAACAATGATACTGGCGGGTTTGCTATCGGTCTACTCAAATTGTTCAAAAAATAAAAATCCAAATGGCGGCAATCCACCCCCACCCGCACCCACTACCGGTATCACCGCGTGGATAACAAAAGGAGACAGGTCAGCATTGCTGGAGAAACAGGCCAACTTACTTCCATTTGGTTCAACTTCCAATACGAATCCAACAATAGAAGTGGACAGCACAATAACTTATCAAACGATTGATGGATTCGGTTATAGTTTGACCGGAGGAAGTGCATATCATATTAATCGGTTACCGGCGGCGCAAAAATCTTCTTTATTACAGGAGCTTTTTGGGAGTAACGACAATTCTATAAGTATCAGTTACCTCCGAGTTAGCATCGGGGCGTCTGATTTAAATGCAGAGGTTTTTAGTTATGACGACATGCCCGCGGGTCAAACGGATATCAACCTTGTCAATTTCAACCTGTCGAAAGATACGGTAGACGTGATCCCCCTGTTAAAAGAAATTCTTTTGATTAATCCGGCTATTAAAATAATGGGCTCACCATGGAGCCCACCGGTCTGGATGAAAGATAATGGCAGCTCCATCGGCGGCAGTTTACAAAGCCAGTATTACAACGCGTATGCAAAGTATTTTGTAAAGTATGTACAGGCAATGAAAGCAAAAGGGATCACTATTGACGCCATCACGCCGCAAAATGAACCACAACATGGAGGCAATAATCCGAGTATGTTAATGTCGGCGCCCCAACAGGCTGATTTTATCAAAAACCATCTGGGACCAGCTTTCCAGGCAGCGGCGATTACAACAAAGATCATTATCTGGGACCATAACTGTGATAATCCCAATTACCCGATCACTGTTTTAAATGATGCTGGGGCAAAAGCGTTTATTGATGGATCTGCGTTTCACCTGTACAATGGTGACATCAGCGCATTGTCAAATGTCCGTGCTGCACATCCTGACAAAAATCTTTATTTCACCGAACAATGGACAAGTTCTACAGGAAGTTTTGATGGTGACCTGAAATGGCATCTGAAAAATGTGATCATTGGTTCTATGCAGAACTGGAGCAAGGTAGCTTTGGAATGGAACCTTGCCAATGATGGCGGGTATAATCCTCATACACCCGGCGGATGCACACAATGTAAAGGTGCCCTTACATTAGATGGAGCTATTAACAGGAATGTAGCTTATTACATTGTTGCACATGCTTCCAAATTTGTTCCTCCCGGTTCGGTTAGGATCTCAAGTGTAAGCGCCGGGAGTATTTTCTGTACTGCTTTTAAAACGCCGGACGGAAAAAAAGTTCTGATTGCATTGAATGACGGAAACGCGACTGGCAATTTTAATATAAAATTCAAAGGCCAGACCGCATCCGCATCATTACCGGCAGGGGCTGTCGCCACTTATGTTTGGTAATATATTTTAATAATATTGACTCTTCGAATATAGGAACGTTTTAATTGGAACCACACCTGCCTGCCGGAGCAGCAGCGCAGGCACGGTAGTACATAGTGCACATAGAAGGAAACACATAGAAATCTATGTGAAAGTCTATGTTTTCTATGTCCTATGTGGTTCAAAAAATCTTCGACGGCAAGTAAAGCAATGGGAATAACTAAAAAATATGGTCGTTCTATTTTGATTCTGTTTATGTTCATAGCAATAATATTTATGTTGGTAAGGTGTATAAACCAGCAGAGTGAGCAAAAACCCGCCACGGAAGAGGTATCTGCACCGGCCACATTTAAAGATTATGTAAGCTCCCAAACATGTGCCGGTTGTCATAAAACGATTTATGATAATCATACCCATACGGCACACTATCTCACTGCACAGCCGGCAGATGAAAAATCTATTAAAGGCAGTTTTAAAAAAGGGAGCAATACATATAGTTATACGCCTTCCATTATGTTGTCAATGGAAAAAAGAGATAGTGGTTTGTTCCAGGTGGCGTTTTACAAAGGGGAAGAAAAGAAAGCAATGCGGTTTGATATCATTATTGGCTCCGGGGTGATGGGTCAATCCTTTTTAAGCTGGCGGAATAACAGGCTTTATCAATTACCCATTACTTATTTTACAGCGGCCGACCAATGGTCCAACAGTCCCGGTTTCCCAAACGACAGAGTGTTAATCGACCGCCTGGTAACTTCACGTTGTTTGGAATGTCATACTTCATTCGCACAGGGCATTTCAGGAATATCAATGGAAACTGTCGAATTCGATCGCAACAACATTATTTATGGTGTGGATTGTCAGAAATGCCATGGGCCTGCAGCAAAGCACGTGGAATATCAAACCGAACACCCGCAGGATAAGACCCCGAAATATATCATCAACCCGTCAAAACTTACCAGGATACAGCAACTGGATATTTGTGCTTTATGTCATGGCGGTAATATTCAAAAAACAAAACCTTCTTTTGAATTTACAGCAGGTAAAGATCTTTCCCACTATTTTGTCGTTGACACATCGTCCGGCAATATTGTACAGAATAGCGCCAATATAGATGTACATGGTAACCAGTACGCCTTATTGCGGGCGAGCAAATGTTTTAAAGTAAGTTCAACCATGACTTGCAATACCTGTCACAATACCCATGAAAACGAAAGGGGAAAAAAAGAGCTGTTTTCTCACCGCTGTATGACTTGTCATGATCCGGCCGCGAATTCTTTTAAGACGCCAACACATTCTTCGCTTGTGGCGGTCGAAAGTAACTGCATTGATTGCCACATGCCATCGCAACCTTCGAAGTCAATTGCCGTTTTTTTACAGGGACAGGAAACTCCTAAAACTTCGTCATTGCGTTCGCATTTCATCGGTATCTATCCGGAAGAAACAAAAAACCATTTAAATAAAACCAGATGAAAAAAATAGTATATCCTGCATTCGCGTTTTTATTAACAGCTTGCGCTGACAACCAAACTAAAGTTGAAAGCACAGCAACTCCCACGGGCACCCCGTTTAGCACTGATGGTAAAACTGTAACGGTGTACACTACTGCCGACAGTACCGATTATCGTTTAGCGGCGACGGGTACAGCGGAGTTCAAAGAAATGAAGCAACCGCTGGAAACACAGATCTGTGTATTTGTCGAGCCCAACAAAACTTTTCAGACCTATCTCGGAATTGGCGCTGCCTTGACGGATGCATCGGCGGAGACCTACTATAAATTACCCAAAGACAAACAGCAGGAACTGATACAGGCATATTTTGACAAACAAAAAGGAATTGGATATACAATAGCAAGAACAAATATTAATAGCTGCGATTTCAGCAGTGATATGTACACCTATGTCTCCGATAGCGATAAAGAATTGAAATCATTTAATATCGACCATGATAAAAAATTTAAGATTCCTTTTATCAAAGAGGCTATGAAAGCCGCCGGCGGAAAAATAAATCTGTATGCCAGTCCCTGGAGTCCCCCGGCCTGGATGAAAGACAATAATGATATGCTGCATGGAGGCAAACTAAAACAGGATTTCGCGGCGAGCTGGGCCATGTATTATACAAAATTTATTAAAGCGTATGAACAGGAAGGAGTGCCGGTCTGGGGAATCTCGGTTCAGAATGAACCAATGGCGACGCAACGTTGGGAGAGTTGCATTTTTAGCGGGGAAGAAGAAAGGGATTTTCTAAAAAATCATTTGGGGCCAACGATGGCGAAAGAAGGTTTAGCTGATAAAAAGACCATCGTATGGGATCACAATCGTGACCTTATTTATCAAAGGGCTCAAACTTATTTCAGTGACCCGGAGGCATCGAAGTATGCATGGGGAATTGGATTTCATTGGTATGAAAGCTGGAGCGGCGGCGACCAGATGTACGATAATCTGAGAAAGGTACATGAAGCTTTTCCCGATAAAAACCTTCTCTTTACAGAAGGTTGCGCAGAAAATTTCAATGCAACAAGGTATGGGGCCTGGGCATTGGGAGAAAAGTATGGTAAGTCGATGATCAATGATTTTAACAATGGTATGGTAGGTTTTACTGACTGGAATATTTTACTGGATGAAACGGGCGGCCCTAATCATGTACAGAATTTTTGTTTTGCTCCGGTTCATGGTGACACAAAAACGGGTCAGCTGATTTACACCAATG
>JANWHX010000212.1 GCA_025450235.1 Chitinophagaceae bacterium
ATCGCTCCGTCATTTTTGCTGTTGACCAGTTCATACAGTCCCGGCAAACCGGTTACTGCTACAAGTTTACTATACTCCATAAAATCATAAAAAGTTAAGGGTGTGCAATATACTTGAGTTCCGGCAAATGAAAGGCCGGCATTCATGAATCTTTTCCCGGCAAGGTTTATGCCTTTTTGTTCCGGCAGCACCCCGGCTATTATATGTTCTCATAAGCCGAAGGTTCTGACCCATTTAATCGTCATATCATTGCAATATTCTATTATGAAGCAAATTAGACTATCATTATTTCTTGTGCTGGTTTCGGCTCTGACTGCTCACGCTCAAAGTATTAAGGGAAATCTGGTTGACCTTGTGGATAATAAACCCCTTGCCGGGGCCAGTCTTCAATTAAGAATGGTAAAAGACAGCACTCAGATTACTAACGGAATAACTGATAGTAAAGGACAGTTTGAATTTAGGAATCTTGCCAAAGATTCATTCGTTTTGCTGGTAAGTTTCGTGGGGTATGAAAATTATAAGCTGTTTGTTGCGTTGAATGATTCGATACCGGATGTCGATCTTGGAAATGTTTTAGTTCCTAAAAAAACAACGGAGATAGGAGGCGTAACCGTGGTCTCAAAAACTCCGCCTGTTCAGCAAAAAGGAGATACAGCACAGTTTAATGCCAGTCAATATAAAGTAAATCCCGATGCAACAACAGAAGACCTGGTAAAAAAGATGCCTGGCATCACGGTAGATAAAGATGGAACGGTAACCGCACAGGGAGAGCAGGTAAGAAAGATCACTATCGATGGCCGGGATTTTTTCGGAGATGATGCCACCGCCGCATTGCGCAACCTTCCATCGGAAGTTGTTGATAAAATACAGGTGTTTGATCGTTTGAGTGACCAGGCTCAGTTCACCGGGTTTGATGATGGCAATTCTGTAAAGGCTATCAACATTGTTACAAAATCAGGAATAAAGAATGGCCAGTTTGGGCGCATCTATGCAGGTATGGGCACAAATGAAAGATATTCGGCCGGTGGTAATACAAGCTTTTTTAAAGGTGATCGAAGGATCTCGATAGTTGGGAACTTTAATAATGTCAATCAGCAAAATTTTGCGTCCCAGGATCTGTTGGGTGTGACGAGTAGTGGCAATAATCGTGGAGGAGGTGGCAACTTCGGTGGCGGCGGCGGAAACCGTGGTGGTGGAAACCCCGGAGGAGGAGGAAACCGTGGAGGAGGTGGCAACTTCGGTGGCGGCGGCGAAAACTTCACTGTCGGACAACAAAGCGGTATCAGTAAGACCAATGCGGCCGGAATAAATTTCGCTGACAAATGGGGTAAGAAACTTGAAGTGCAGGGAAGCTATTTCTTTAACAATAGCAATAACGTAAATGAGAACCTGACCCGGACTCAAACCATTGGAACAAACCTGCTTCAAACTAATGGAAGCGCTCCCGAAAGCAATAATTACAATCACCGGGTCAATATGCGGTTTGAATACAGGGTCGATTCGTTCAATTCGATCATTGTTAGCCCAAATCTTAATTTTCAAAAGAACAGGTCGTTCAATGAATCATTTGGGTACAAACTCAATGGAACTGATACGGTCAATACCCAGGATGGTACCAGCAATGTTTTACGTACAGGCTATAATCTAAGGAACAATATCCTTTTCCGTCATTCATTTAAGAGCAACAGGAGAAGAACTTTTTCTATTGGCTTTAACCAGACGCTGAGTAAAAATAATGGTGAATCATATATTTTTTCCAATAACCGGACATTTAATGGAGGCATCCCGAGTGATTCATTGCAGGATCAATTTATAGATAATCCCACTAATGGATTTGCATTGGCTGGTAATGTCTCATATACTGAACCCCTGGGGCAAAAGTCTCAGTTGCAGATCAGTTACCAGCCATCTTATGCAAAAAACAAGGCTAATCAGCAGACCTATGATTTTGATGACTTCGGGAAAGATTATTCGGTCTTTGTTCCTACCCTTTCAAATAAATTTGAAAATACTACAACAACTCAAAATGCCGGCGTTACTTATCGTCTTGGCAACACTCGTGACAACCAGCTTTCGGTGGGTGTTAACTTTCAGCATGCCCGGTTGGAAAGCGACAGGATATACCCGACCGTATCGAACATAGATCAGTCGTTCTCCAATATATTACCCAATGTGATGTGGCGCAGGAAGATCTCCACACGGAGCAGTGTCAATCTTTTTTACAGGGCCAGCACAAATTTTCCAAGTGTTACACAATTGCAGGATGTGGTGAATAATAGTAACCAGTTTAACCTGAGCACAGGAAACCCTGACCTGAAGCCATCCTATAATCATTTTTTATCAGCCCGCTATACTTTTACCAATACACAAAAAGGGCAGGTCTTTTTTGCAAACGTATTTTTGAATGCACAGCAGGATTACATTTCCAACGCTACTTATATCGCAGTACTGGGTGATTCTGTTGTCCAGGCCGGAACACCTGATATACTATTGTACAGGGGTTCACAAATAACAAAACCCGTTAATCTTGATGGCTACAAAAGTTTCCGGTCATTCTTTACATTCAGCCAACCGGTTAAATTCATTAAATCAAATATCAACCTGAGTTCCGGGTTTTCTTATACCACGTTACCGGCATTACTTAATACCGAAAAAAGTATGACCGATAATTATACATTTAATACGGGAATTGTTATTGCAAGCAATATCAGCGAGTATATCGACTTCAACCTTTCCTATAATGCTTATTTCAACACTGCAAAAAGTTCGGCACCGAATACATCAATTACTAAATATATAAACCAGTCGGCCGGTCTTCAAATGAATTTATTAACTAAATCTGGTTGGTTTCTGCAAAATGATATAACCAATCAGACCTATTCAGGTCTTAGCGATGGATTCAATCAAAGTTTCTGGCTTTGGAACGCAGGCATTGGAAAAAAGTTTTTGAAGAAGAAAGAGGCTGAATTAAAGTTATCTGTCTTTGACCTACTGAAACAAAACCGGAGTATAGTACGTACTGTTACAGAGACAGCCATTACAGATGCTCAAAGCAAGGTATTGCAACAATATTTCATGTTGACATTCTCTTACAGCCTGAAAAATTTTGGCAAGGCCAATACAAATAATTTCCAAAGACGAGACCGGGGCCCGCGTGATTAAATGAGCCCTGATTCTTTGAGGTTTTAATTGAGTAAACCAACAAAAATTTACGTAATATCGCTCCTCCCAAAAACCAATTGGCTTGGATGAAAGGTTACTAGTCGAACAACTGAAGAAGGGGGACGAGACCGCTTTCAAAACTATTGTTGAGACCTGGCAGAATATGGTCTACAACACGGCTTTAGGCATTGTCCAAAATGCAGAAGATGCCGAAGATATCGCGCAGGAAGTTTTCGTACAGGTATATCAATCCATCAGTTCTTTTAAAGGTGAATCGAAGTTCTCTACTTGGCTTTATCGCATTACGGTCACCAAATCCCTTGATCACGAGAGAAAGAAAAAGAGAAAAAAGCGTTTTGCTTTTGTACGCAGCATATTTGGTGATCAAAATGAAGTGCTGGTAAATCCGCCCGATTTTCATCACCCCGGCGTGGCACTTGATAATAAGGAAGATGCGACTGTATTGTTCCGGGCTATTTCGGATCTGCCTGAAAACCAGCGGATCGCGTTTACCCTCAATAAGGTGGAAGGGCTGAGTTACCAGGAGGTAAGCGAGATCATGAAAACGACCGTGTCCTCGGTTGAATCATTGATGCACAGGGCTAAAAACAACCTAAAAAAGAACTTGGAAGATTATTATAAAACGAGGGGCTAGCACAAGTTTTACCCCCTGCAAACGTCTAAATTTAAGATTATGGATAAACGACCAGATATCGTAAAAAAGGCAGAAAAGGCCCTTGAAAGCCTTGATGGTATAAAAAAGGCTGAACCACAACCCTTTTTCTATACGCGGTTGATTGGCCTGTTGCAACGGGATGAGAAGACCTGGTGGGAAACTGCGGGGTCATTCCTGGCCAGACCTGTTACGGTAGCGATATGTCTGGGTTTTATCCTTTTCTTCAATGCGGTTATTCTTTTCAGGCAGGATACCGATAACGATATTTCTTTAGCCGGATCACAAACCGAGATAGCCACCGAAAATGAATATGTCCTTGCCAGCAACAGCAGTTTTGATTATGAGAATTTAGATCAGCAATAACGAACAATACTTAGCTATAATGAACAATCCATCACGAAACCGTAATCTTATTTTTATCATTGCCGTCTTGTTGCTGACCAACATTGCCGTTCTGGCCTATTTTTTATGGATCAAACAACCTGTACAAAAACGTGGCGGCGGGAACCCTAAAATTGGTATTGCGGACAGATTAAAAGATTCAGTTGGCTTTAGCGACGAACAGGTGGCACAGTACGAGAAATTAAAAGACGACCAGTGGACGTCGCTTCGACCCATGTTTGATGAAATGAGAAAAGCGAAAGACAATTTCTTCAAACTGCTCAGCGACCCGAATTCAAGTGATTCAGTCATTGACAGAGCTTCTGACGTCATTGCACAAAAACAGAAAGCATTGGATGTTCAGACCTTTAATCACTTCAAAAAGGTAAGAGCCTTATGTACACCCGAACAGCAGGCGAAGTATGATTCGATGATACAGCGTATGTTCAGGAAAATGGGTAAACCAATTCGTCGCAACGAAAAAGAGAAAGACGAGAAAACAAAATAAACAAGTCAACGAATTTATTAACGCAATTCAAAATTTTATTACATGAAAAAGAGATTCTTATTTTTTGCAATAACACTGCTTGCCGGAACAATAGCCGTGAATGCACAAGGCGGTGGCGGTGGAAACTTTCCACGCCGGACAGTCGAAGAAAGAGTGCAAACCATCCATCAGAAGATGGACAGCGCTTTTAAATTGGATAAAGCAAAGCTTATTCAGGTAGACTCCATATTTGCGGGTTATTATCGTGCTACTGATAAGATGAGGGAAGAACTGATGGCCACCGGCGGCGATCGATCAGCTATGCGTGAAAAAATGCAGCCGCTTACAGACGCAAGAGACAAAGAACTGCAACCTGTACTTGGTGATGAAAATTTTAAGATATGGAAGGACGTCATTGAACCGTCGATGAGGCGTGGTGGGCCGCCAAGACAATAAAATTTAGGTGAATTAGTCAACACTTCATCTTACGGACAATGTCAATGGAAGTTCCCAAGAAACCAGCTAAATAAATTCGAAGCATTAAAATCCGAAATTCGAAATAGCTGATCCCGATGAAAGACTTTTTCGGATTTCGAACTTGGGATTTCGGATTTATATCGAAAAAATGTTTTGACCCAATAAATCTCAATTGCATTTTGAAAGGTCAAATCCAGATTAGTACATTTAGGGTTATATTGGTAGTTAATAATTAACCCCGGTTCATTCTATATGACCGGGGTTTTTGTTTCCAGTTCATCAAATGATTTACAAGACAAGCCGCATGTCAGCCGCGTTGCCTGAAACCAATTAATGAAACCAATCCAACAACGCCAAGAGTTGCAAATAAAAGAGTATTGTCTGGTCCCGAATTATTACTTATGTTTTTTGAAACCGTTGCATAAGCGGCTTCCGCCGGAATGGATTTTTCTTCGTCATTGATAACCACATCCCAGTCACTATAGCTTTTACCTGTTAAATAAGTGAGCATATCCATTTCGTCGGTACGACGTTTTCTTAATTCCTTCAGATATTTTTTGCCGGCATCGCAATTAAAATCACCGGTAGCTGGATGGGTAATCACATATCTCGCCTGGTAGTTTTCTGTGTTGGGTGTAACCTGGAACATAAGGTCCTGTGAAAAACTATTCCTGTTATACCGGACGTGAAGCCTTGTAAAGTAAACATTGCCTGAATAGTCTTCGTCATTCGCTACGTCACTATAATCGGTCCAGTCACGATTGATCCACCACACGCCGGCTTGTACCAGGTCCTGGGTGGAAGGGGCCGTCGCTACGCAGGGATCGCATTTCACAAAATTCTTCGGGCTTACATCCCATGCATATTCCAGCATAGCGATCGATTTACCTTCTCTTTGCCATTGATGCTGGAAAAGATTGGCATAAAAGTTTCCGAAATTATTTTGCACAAAAAGAGGAATGTTTTTTCCGGTCGGCAATGAAACGGTCCTGTAGTTGGTGCTTTCAATTCTTCCTTTTTTGGTAAAAGCGTAAACGATCATATCCTGGTCGCCATCGGCATTAGCCATTCCGAGTCTTATTGGCAACATAAACTTGGGCGAGGTAAACCTGATTTGTATCGGTCGGAGAAAATTGCCGGGCAACTTCTTCTTTTCCTCCTCGTTTACTTTTACAACAAAGAATTTAAGGTTGCTTTTGATATATGGCTCCAATACTTCCTCCGCGCCGGCCGGAATTTTATAACCATTTTCATCCAGCCAGTCTTTTAAGCCTGAGCTTTCTTTGGCGCTTAGAATAAGAATGTCGTATTCACCAACCAGGTATTTAGCTTCAATTTTTACTCCGAGGTCCTTTCTTTTGGTTTCAGCTTTTGCCGCACTCATATCATCCAGCGAAACACCCGGTACCCGGCCTTGCAACTGATTATAATAATACTGGTTGCACGGATTTTGATCATGGTATTCCACGAGGCGTGGCTTGCTATAATCGTTCAACGTATTAAAGATCTGCTGATCTACTACCTTAATGTCGTTTTTTTGTAACACAACCGGTACCGGTACCACCATCGCAAAATCTTTCAGGTTGCCCTGGAAATCGTTGTACATGGTAATAACGGTTTTATTTCCGTCCCGAACTAAGATGACCTGCGATGTTTTGTTCTTCAACGTTCCGTCAGCTTTGCTCACATAAAAGCCGCAGAAAGCAGCGACCTCATGGCTGATCATACTGGTGAGAACAACGACTGCAGCCAGTTTTTTTGTAAATGGTTTCATGATTATACTTTTAAGTTTATTAAAGAAATTAAAATGAATTGCCGAAGGGCTCCAGGTAAAGGTTTTTGATTTAAAGATCGCATCCAGCACAGGCACCAGGGGAGCAGCAATAACCAATACCCAAATGATCGTATTGTATTTCCATTTGAATGCGGCGAGATAAAATGCGAGGGCCGCGATGAGAATGGCCCAGATGATTCTTGCAACAGGATGATTGGGCGACGTGCGGGGATCACTGATCATAAAAAACGTGAAGAGCAATAGACTTCCGGTACTTACTGAATGAACAAAATAATCCATCGGCCATCCAAGCACATACACTTGTCTCCAATATAAAAGGCCCACAAAAGTCATTAGAAATGCCAGCGACACGTCTAATTTCTGAACTCTTGTCACCACAATGGTCCCAAGTGTTATCACCCCGAAAAATATCACCGCATTACTGCCCCATTGGCCCGGACTCAGCCATGCGTCATTAGTGAGCCAGATGGTGGCAACAATGCCAAAGGCCGATGGATTAAATATGTGTTTGCTCTTCCATTTGAAAATATATTTTGAGGAGACAGTTAAGAATGCCGCCAGCAGGCTGATTTGCCAGTGATTTGTTTTCAGGAGCAGACAAAGGCTCATGGCGCTGATGAGGACACTAAAGCCCCAGCGGTCGAATTCATTGGGGCTTAAGAAACGGTTGGCTTTAATAGAATCTGCAGCATATTGGAAAACCAGGCAGCCGCCGACACTGATTAGGTAATGTTGCCAGTCTGCCTCCCAATGAAGTATAAGAATTCCATAGCTTAAAAAAATGGCCTGGAAAATAACCTGGAAATAGCGGGGGTCAAGACGCAGTAATCTTTGTTGCATAAGCTTTCATTTGAGCCTTGGATGTGGCTTCCGGAAAGATTACACAATAGAGTTTCTGAAAATTTGTTAAAAGAAAATTTTTATAAAAAATCGCCCGACCAATTATGGAATTCAATGTAAACCTGCATCGCTGCGGTTTTCAGGAGATTAGCTCCCCATCCATTCTTTAAAAGCCGACACATTTTCCTGGCTGATAATGATATCTTCTTTAACAACCGGCTCAACTTCTAATAGCAATTTACTTTTGGGCCAGGTCTTTATTTTTTTTATAGCATTGAGCTGGATAAGATACTTGCGGTTCACCCGGTAAAATTGTGCGGGATCCAATTGCTTTTCAATATCAGCAAGTGATTGGTCCAATATGAATTTTTGATTGTTGTTATTAACCATACAAACCAATTTATGCGCTGCATAGAAATAGGCAATGTCTTCGGTTTTGATACTGATGTAATCCACTCCTCTCTTCACAAGGAATCGTTTCTTATACCCATTAGATGTTGGTTGTTGTTGCAGCAACTGTTGAAAACCCGACGCAAAATGTTGTTTTAGTTTATCATATTTATTCAGAGCTGCTTCCAGTTTCTCCTGTTTCACCGGCTTTAGCAAATAATCGATGCTGTTGTGTTCAAAGGCTTCCTGCCAGTATTCGTCAAAGGCGGTACAGAAGATAACAGGACTATTAACGGGGATAGTTTCAAATATTTTAAATGACAAACCGTCACTTAGTTCAATATCCATGAACAGCAGATCAGGCATCGGATTTTGGAGAAGCCACGCGACCGAGTCTTTTACATTGGTCAATACAGCAGATACTTCAATTGACGGATTGGCTTTCTGAATGGCTTTCAGTAACTTCTCGGCGGCGGGTTTCTCGTCTTCAATAATGATCACTTTCATATCAGGCTATTTTCAGAATGGGTAAACTTACAGTAAAATCCTGTTCTTCATCTTTAACGACAATCTCCTTGTTAGTGGTCAGCTTATATCGCTCACTTAGATTTTGTAAACCGATCTTTGACGATGCTTTGCGTAATACTTTTCTCTGAACCCGGTTATGTATGACCAGCTCATCATTTATCATTTCTATTTTAATTAATAAAGGGGATGCTTCGGAGAATTCATTGTGTTTAATTGCATTTTCCGCCAGTATCTGCAACGAGATAGGAGGGATAAGATATTGATCCAGGGTTTCTTCATGTATGTTTACCTGCAGTTCTACCGCCTTTTCAAAGCGGATGCGGAGTAAGAGAAAATAGTTTTCCAGGAACTGGAGCTCTTCCCGCAGCAGGACAAGATCTCTTGCCTTGTTTTGTAAAATATAACGATACACATCCGCAAGATTATCGTTGAACTGTTTCGCCTTTCCCGGGTTATTATCTATTAAATGACTCAGCGTATTGAGGGAATTAAAAATGAAATGCGGATCAATCTGGTTTTTCAACGCTTCCAGCTCTGCCTCCGCCCGGGCCCTTTCCAATTGTTCACTGCGGATCATTTCATTTTCTGATTCTTTTACCAGGAAAATAGTTTCATATACATGGGTAATGAATATAACGGCGATAAGTATGATGAGTGATGATTCTGTAACAATATCCCAGTTGACTGGTTCGCTTGAAAATATTTTATACCACCCGACAAGCAGCAGCACACTCACCGGTACGGTATAAAAGATGACGGAGAGGATCAGTACGGCAATTTTTCGTAACGGTTTGCTTATCCAATCAAAATAAGTTCTTAATGAAAAAAGCAGGAACCGGTTCCCTTCCCAGATAATCAGGGCGATAAGGATGGTATAAAGAAAGCTAAGTTTTATCTGCCAGTTAGAGAAATTATGACCGTTTATCATCCTCGTCACCAGCGGGATGGCAATTCCAAAGAAAGGAATTAATATCAAACGGAAGCCAACATCATTGATCTTAAATGCCGTTTTCCCGCCTGTCGTTTTTTTTGGTATGTTCATCCGCTCCTTTTCCATCCTGGTGCCCTTTTCAATTGTTGTGTAAAAATTATAAAATAGTTTAGATATACAACATCCTTTCATCACCAAACTTTTAATTATGGAATTTGGCTCTATTAACTGGCTGGCAGTATTGGTTGCCGGCATATCATCCTTCGTAGTTGGCGGTATCTGGTATTCACCAGGTTTATTTGGCAAAGCCTGGATGAAAGACAATAATCTTACAGAAGAAGATGTCAAAAAAGGCAATAAAGGGAAAATCTTCGGATGGACATTTATTTTCTCTTTAGTGATGGCCGCCAATCTCGGAATGTTCCTTTCGGACCCGCCAGCTACTTGTCCTGCCGGCTGCGGAATAAAAACGGATATAGGATGGGGCGCCATGGGCGGGTTCCTGGCGGGTATTTGGACATTTTCCGCCATAGCCATACATAGTTTATTCGAGCAAAAACCAGGACGACTTATCCTTATCAACGGATTCTATAGCCTGGTGGCACTTACGTTGATGGGAGCCATTATTGGTCTCTGGCGATAATGATAGTCAACATCTTGAATTTAGATTTGATAAACAGTTGTCGGTGGTTTATTTCTTTTTATGAAACTTTATAAGAGGTTATCGACCCGCCGACTCTTGAAAACCAGCACAAATTGCCACCACCGCTTGTAAAAGCGGAAAAAGGAGAATTTATAAGATTAAGTACCTTGCTGGCTTTACTAAACTTCAAATAACTGTTTATGAAACTGATTCTTCTTTTTGCAACTGTTATCGTTTTTCTGCAAACAACTTCCGCTCAAATGGATCTGCCCCCGAGCGGCGGTAATACCCGCGCAAAGATCACGGAAGAGGTGGGGATCACTGATATTACGATAAGTTATACCAGGCCCGATGTGAATGGGAGGGAAGGAAAGATCTGGGGAACTCTCGTTACATACGGGTTCAGTTCACAAAGTTTTGTAACCAATAGAAACACTGCTCCCTGGCGTGCCGGGGCCAATGAAAACACAACTATAACATTTGAACATGATGTAAAACTGGAGGGAAAAAATATTAAAGCAGGCACCTATGCATTATTTATAGCAATTTGGCCGGATAGCGCGACTCTTATATTTTCCAATCAAAGCAATGCCTGGGGTAGTTTTTATTATGAAGATAAATATGATGCCCTGAGAGTAAACGTAAAACCAGTTGCTTTGGATAAAAGCGTTGAATGGCTCAAGTATGAGTTCATTGAGCAAAAAGAAAAAAGCTGTACGATTGCTATGTTATGGGAAAAACTTATGATACCATTCAAAGTTGAGGTGGATGTTGACAACATCGTTATTAATCGTTTGAGGGAGCAAGTTACCAGCCAAAAGGGATTTAATCAATTAAACCTGGTAGCTGCTGCTAATTATTGCCTCAATAAAAATATAAATCTTGACGAAGCACTGGCCTGGGCACAACGTGCCTCAGGATTTAAAAGCTATTCTACTTTAAGGACACTTGC
>JANWHX010000213.1 GCA_025450235.1 Chitinophagaceae bacterium
AATCCCATCATGGGATTTGACATAGTTTAAAGATTAAATAAATGACCTCAAACAAGTTTCGTTTTTTTCAAGGTTCGGGTACTTATCAACCTGATTCAATCGTTATCTTTACGACAACTTTGAGAGACGGAAAATGTGGGGCCTGGTGAACGGATGGGTGAACTGAAGATTTTCGAGGTGTTTATAGAGTTGAATCAAAGATATTTATGTGATCGTGGCGAGTCCCGTCCGGTCCGCAAGTTAAGTCTTTACAGCCCCTAATTTATAGAAATTTAGGGGCTGTTTTAATTTTGGGGGTCAAAAGAGGTGTCAAATTGTAGCTATTCTGGCATTTTGCTGACTCAGTCTGATGCCTTCTTGTTTGAACTGTTCCCTTTTGTACAAATTGTTAAGATCATTGTTTGCATGTTGGCTAATCGCAATTACTTTAAACTTCGGTAATTATTGTAGTGCTCAACTTACCAATAATTTCATCCTGTTTTTTTTCAGCCTCGGGATCATGAATTAATAAATCACTGTTTTGCTTATCTACTTTGTCTTTTATTTTTTTCCGGGATTTCAATCCTGCACGTGGTTCTTGAATTATAGATTCAATTCTTTTTTCCATTCGCTCATCATTCGTTAACCTGGTAAGATAGAATTCTTCGTAAAATGATTTCGCAAAAGCCGCAACGGGAGTCGCCAATAAGGCACCAATGAAACCAAACGCAGCTCCCATAATCAGGAGGAAGAACATGATGGTAACAGGATGCAGGTTCATTGAGCGAGATCTCAGCCGCGGCATAATCAAATCGTCCACAATTTCATCCATCGCAAGAAAAAAAAGAAAGACCCATAAAGCCTTCATTGGACTGATTGATAAGGCGACTAATGTGGGTGGAATAACCATAATGAAAAAACCAATGCGCGGGATCATATCGGCGAAAAATGCGAGAACGCCCCAAACCCATGCACCGGGCACGTTCATGATATTTAGAACCACAGTCACGCTTACAGCTTTAATACTTCCTCCTATAAGATTAGAACGCATCCAGCCGACGAGCATGCCCGACGTTTTCGCAAACGCATTTGCTGCATTATCCCTTAGGCGAATAGGGAAAAGCGATAAATAAAATCGAAGCAAAGGGCCCGGAGCAATCACTATGTATGCAGTGAGACTAAGGATTAGAAGTAACGATAAAAACGACGAAAGAAAAGAAATAGAATAGCCGCCCAATGTCCACAGGGTATTCGTCAGCGGAGGTAAGTTTTGTGCGATATCCTTTTGTGCATTTCCCTTGTCGATCCACGGAAAATAATCCGACTTCCATGATGAAAGCATGGCTTGAATCTTGTCAATATACACAGGAAGATCATTCATCAAACTCTTGAGTTGGGCTCCAACCATTGGAACGATTAGCCAGCTGACCAGGCCAACTATCAGCAAGATCAAAAAGATAAGAAGGAACGTACCCCATGCTCTTGGAATTTTTTTTCTTTCCAGCCATGTTACAGGTGCGTTGAGGATCATCGCAAAAACAATTGAAAGCAGGAACAATAACACCACCGTCATCACTGAACGCGCGAAAAGAAATAAAATTCCAATCCCTATAGCAAATGCAAATGCTTTGATAAGGGCTGAAGTCAGATTTATGTTGCTTATTTTATTCATAACTCATTCTCAAGTCAAGTGTAGTTTGTTGAACTTTAAAAAACCCAACCCATGGTTAATGGGTTGGGTTGATGATGGGCTTGCATCAATTAACTAAGCTTATTAAGGCTTTCCTTTAATTCCGAAATCTTCGACTGTTCCTTGTCGATTGCCTTTCCAAGCCTGGCTTTTTTGCGGTCCTTTGCTTTGTCTTTCAATGCAGCAATTCTTTGCCTTCTTTTTTCTTTCAATTCTTCAATTTTTGCCTTTATTCTTGCCTGGTCTTCTTTCCTGGCTGCTTTGAACTGTTTTCTGTCTTCTGCTATGTCCGCATCAAATTGCTTTACTTGTTGATCTTCATAATCGTCGTACACGTCATCAACGTTAGCTCTGAAAACATTGCCACCAAGTCGGGTTGCAACACCATCCACGAAAGCAGGACCGTCTTCACTGATTTCGGCCAATATGGCCACATCACCCGCTTTTAGCTGGCCAGTAACTTTTCTGACTGCTTCTTCCGAAAAATCGATGTACTCTGATTCACCGATGGCTCCGATCACGGTGCCCGAAAGCATTCCAACCATCATGCCCACAGGGCCGCCAATCGCTCCAACAAGAGTTCCTAGTGCCATTCCTGACACCATGCGTAATCCATCGCTGGTTTCAGTTTGCAGATAGGTGAATTCACCATTAGCTCCTTTTTTAACGATCACTTTTTCAAAGAGAGAAATGTCGCCAAAGGATTCCAGTTCCGCAAGTTTGTGTGAAGCTTCAATTGCCTTTCCTTCGTTTGCAAATGATAGAACAATAAGGTTTGTCATTTTATAAAAATTTTGATTATTTGTGCCTACTCTATAAAGTTTTCGGCTTCCCTTTTGATTTTTTTTTCAGAATTAAGGAACGGATGAACGACCATTCGCTTTTATACTGCTTTTTTGAAATTTCCAGTGATGTTGCCAACTGTTTTCTTAATGTCGTTCACTTCTCCTTTCACGCCCTTTAACAAGAAGGCCAGGTAGATATTCATAAAGCCCCCCAGGATGAATGCCGATCCGGAAAACGCGATAATGCTCACAACTCCCGCAGCAGGATAATACACTATCACACCTCCTAACACCAGGACAAGAATTGCCCCGAACAAAAACCAACCCCAGCCGCGAACACCGAGCGCCTTCAAATCAAATGAAGTTCCCATGAGGTAGAAGGATCGAACGATCAACCAAAAGCCCACGAAATAAGGAAGTGTAACCATGGTGACGGCAGGATAAAAGAGTAGATAAGCTCCAAGGGCCAGATCAATAATGCCAGATACTAAAATCCATCCCCAACCTCTTAGCACTTTGCTGTTCGCCGACGCAAAAACGATTTGGCTGAATCCATTACTGATCATAAGGATAGCGAAAACGATACTAAGACTGACATAGCTGGCCACAGGCCAGGCGAAAATGGCGATTCCGGTTGCGATGAATAATAGCCCGGAAACCAGGAACCACCACCAATTTTTGACATTGTATTGAATGTCCTCGATTAGATTGCTCATACATTTTTATTTAGAGGTTAATAAATACTAAAATCATCGAGGCCGGAAGTCATCTTCAGAGGAGGGAGTCTTGTTCACGATTACGATCACAAAGGAAGCTTAAATGAACAGGCAAGTCCAATGACTATCGTCAAGTTCTTTCTTGATCGACGTCAACGCATAAAGAGACGTGGCGAGTGGAGAAACATAAAGGCAGTCCTGTTACAGGACTGCCTATGCGCAAATTTTTCAGACGTGATCTCCCTTATTAAACCCACTCACCAAGGTCGCCTGCGGCTAAATCGTCGTAGGCTTGTTTTATTTGTTGCTCTGTATTCATTACAAATGGGCCGGCCGCCACAACAGGTTCTCTTATCGGTTTACCGGCGATAACAAGGACTTTTAAATCTTCGATCGCTTCTATGCTTATTTCATTGTCGTGATCGACAGAGGCACTCATCCAAAGCACCTCTTTCTGCGATCCTTCTACGTTGCCCGAGCCAAATTTTCCAGCGCCTTTCAAAACATAAACGAAGCCATTATAGTCGGCTTTAAAATCTTGTTTGGCTGTATAGCCCGCCTTCACATTAATTTCCACCATCGTGACGGGAACATGATTTTTAGTCGCTGCCGACACATTGCCAGATGAACCAGAAATAACTTTATACAGCACCCCTTCTTCAGTGCGTACAGGAATATTATCGAATAGGATATTTTGGTAGCGCGGCGCTGTCATTTTTTTGTGGGCGGGAAGATTTATCCAGAGTTGCACCAGATGTGCAAAGCCGTCTTCAGCTGCTTCCTCCAGGTGCAAAATGCCTCTTCCGGCAGTCATCCATTGAACATCACCTTTCCTTAGTACGCTATTATTTCCGAAATTGTCTTTATGATGTAGCTCGCCGTCAATCATGTACGTAACCGTTTCCATTCCACGGTGAGGGTGATAATCAAACGCACCTTTTTTCATGTAATCTTCAACCACTAACAAGAATGGATCAAAACGCTGCCAATTCCCTGGCATCAAAATGACTTCTGCCCGATGTATGGGGGTGTCCATCCTCGGAATGATTTTCCATTTTGCTTGTATATCTCTTTCAACCAATTTCTCTGATTGCATATTTAATTTGTTTAATCGTTTGCAGAGGTTAATTAATGCGGATGAACACGCGCACATAACGTTTCTTTACCATCAATAAGCAAATCTTCCTATCGCTACAAATGCCGACAGGAAAATGATAAACACATTCGTCCAGATCTGCTTTGCTTCATTATACCGGATATGCTCAGCCATAGCCAGCACCATAATCATGCATAGCGATAGCGCAGCATAAGGAGTAAGCACCGGGCAAACTCCTGTTAATTCCGGCAGAATTAGCCCTATACCAATAAGTAGTTCTGATATGCCAACGAATCTTATGAAGCCTTTCGAACTGTGTGTGGTCCAGGAAAATTTATTCAGCCTTTTGACCGGATAAAAAGTCTTCATATATCCAAGGGTGAGCATTATTACGCTCAACAATATTTGTATGATCCAAAGTGCGGTATTCATACAACAAAACTACTGCCACCAGAAGTGTGTATCCATTGCGTGTAAGCAATTAATACCGTTGACTTTGGTCAACGGTTTTCCCGGCAAATGCTACTTAGTGTTTGACATTCTTTTGCGGACACGACTTAATGTTTCCGGAGTAAGCCCCATGTAGGAGGCTATCATATGTTGAGGAACACGTTGAACAATATTGGGATAATTGGTGATGAGTTCCTGGTAACGCTGTTCTAAACTGAGACTGATGACTGATGTCATACGTTTCGCGAGTTGAATATACGCTTCGGAAGTTTCCAAAAAAGCAAACTCCTGGTATTTTGGTGAAAGTTTTCGCAATTCATCGCTTGCGGTTCGTGTAATCAGGACTAATTCTGAATCCTCAATAGCATCGATGTTGTAAATAGAAGGCTCACCTGAAAACGTGCTATATAAGTCGGTCATGAATTGACCCTCCACAGCGAACAGAACGATGTGTTCGGTGCCATTTTCCGATACGTTGTAAAGGCGCAATGCGCCTTTTTCTACAAATGCAACCAACTTACATACATCACCCTCTTGCAAAAGGTATTGTCTCTTCCGCAGTTTCTTCAACGTTAAATAATTTTGAATCAATTCCCATTCTTCCTGCGTAAGTGGCACCTTTTCATTAAAGTGATGGAGGTAACGTTCGTACATAAATCCGTATTAAGGCAATTTATGTATGCAAAGTATGCATAAAATATCGCGTGACTTTATGAGTATAACCGATTTTATTCATCATAATTTCCCCATTAAATTGATTCGGCATCAAGAAGAACATCAAAAATTACCTAAATTCCTCCCGGACTTGCAGTTACTCAGAGACCAATGATTAGTGAGCGATTCGCTGAGTACAACTTACCGAGCGTTTGTAAGAAATTGATTTTAGGATATATTCCGAATTAAGTTGCGGACCGTCCGGTCCGCTGGTAGCCTTGGAGAAATCCACGACTCTTGTATTTGAATTCTCGTGATATTTTTTGTCTCCCGCCTGTCCTTAGTTATGTCAATATCGCAGAAAATTGTTCTGAATAGGAAAATAACCGCATTCGGAATACGAATCAATACGGAAAACGTTTGGAGTAAGCCCGGTTCCATCCATTTTTACACTCCTTTTCACAAGCTTCCAAGCCAGTTTTTGACGTATTGTTGATCTCCGTCAAGACCAGTCCCAACGCAGCGTTAAAGGTGTCTGTAGCAGCTATTTCGACCGCATTTGCGACGTACATTTGCAGTCGAAAAACCAGAAGCCGTCCTAAAATCCGGACAGCATTTTTTAAACAGATTTACTAACCCCAAAATTTTGTTTAGATGCAATATCCTATCAGAAAAACCATGCTAATAGCTTGCCTTGCTATGGCAGGAATCGCTTTCTCAACAACGGCTATCACCGCAAAAAATCATCTCTATTCTGAAAACCTTGCAGCAACAGCCCCAGGAGCCGCTGTGACTCCGGCACCCGCCCCCGCACCATCTGCTGATGCTATGGAGTTATATAATGATCTTCACCTTGCATC
>JANWHX010000214.1 GCA_025450235.1 Chitinophagaceae bacterium
GCATAAGATCCTTCCGCTACTTCTTCAGATATTTCTATATTAAGTTGATTGGGCTGTTGAGGTTGATCCATTTGATTTAAATTGAAGACGCAAGTTAAAATAAAAAAAGTTCTGCGATAGTAAAGTGCTTTAATAAAAATTTACAAATATCAGCGGTGTCGCAGGTAGACCATTGTTTCTGTAATAACCCTGCCTATTGAACTTACATAACCATAACTCAGGGTAAATGTTTTTTGCAGAAGAGAAGTTGTTGAAGAACTTCTCTAATAATTAAAATATTTTCGATTAGGTGACAAGCCAAAGTTTCAGAAATATTGAATAAAAAAAAGTGAGGTAAAATTACCTCACTTTCCAAAAATTTTAATACCGGTTTATTAAGGTTTATCCCACCATATCCTTGTTAATAATTCATCGGGGCCCTGACTGGCAACTACTGCATTATAATTCGCAGTGTTCAGGCTTGCTTCCTGAGAATTGTATGCCTGTCTTCTTGGAATTGCCTTTGGATTGGTATAAGCTGCTGGTGCTGGAACCAAAACAGGAAAACCAGTTCTTCTCCAATCTGCCCAGGTTTCATACGAATAACACATAAAATTAGCAACGTATTTTTGATAAATTATCTGGGCAATTGCATTTGCCGGGTTATATACAATAGATGGCTGTGCCGCATAAGCAGTAGCAGCCGCACCAGCAATCCCGTGCTGACTCATAGAAGCAGCAATGCCAGCATCGTAAGCAGTCTTGGCTGCCGCATCATCAGGAGCTCCGGTTATCCAACCCAACTTACTTGCTTCCGCAACGGCAAACAATACACCGGCATAATTATAAATATCAGTGGGTGCATTTTGAACTCTGAATTTACTACCAATAAGCGAAACGTTCCCGGGAACAGCAATAGTCCCTGAATTGTAACCAGTACCTGCAGCTAATCCATAAGGCATACCCGCATAAGTTCCGGTAGCAGTTTTGTCTGCATATACTGGTAGCCTGGGGTCAGCAGTAACTGTAAGAGTATCTATAAAATATTTACTTACCGCATAGTCATATCGTTTTGCAGTTTCATAATTGTTGTATATAGGGTTTTCGTTTGCTGCTTCAAGTAAATATGAGTATTTAATATTATCTGCATTTGAAGTAATAACTCCAGAAGCCAACGCTTCATTAAATTTAGCTTTTCCCAGTGCAGCATCAATTTTAGAAAGATGCAATGCTGCGACTAATTTGATCGTGTTGGCAAATTTTTTCCATTTTGGAATACTATTTCCCAGGAGAATATCACCCTTCAAAGTTCCTGCAGCATCAAATTGCGCTACTGCTTCAGTTAATTCCTTGAATATATCATTATAAACATCTTTTTGCAGATCAAATTTAGGAGTAAGCTCTTCTTCTCCTTTCAATGCCTCGCTATAAGGGATGTCGCCCCACCTGTCAGTAGCATTAAGAAATATAAAGGCTCTTAACACTCTTGAAGAAGCAATTTGATTCGCATTCGAACCGCCTCCTAATACATAAGGTTCCGATTTTGTTTCTGGATCTGTGTTTAATTTAATTACCAGGTTAAGATCAGCTAATGGACCGGAATAAGTGCCACTATAATCGAATAGTTTATCGAAATATCGGGACCCCTGGGTGTAAATGACATCTGATGTATACTGAACGTAATGTCTTGGTGTTATAGAACCAATAAGACCAGGAACGCTCTGTCGCTGAGCATTGGTTATTAATAACGCTGTTTGCGGTTCCGAAGGGCTGTTCGGGCTATAATTAATGTCTGCTATTTTACTGCAGGAAGCCATTACTATTGTAATGATCGCCATCAGTACATATTTATTATCAATTATCTTTTTCATGTGAATGCAATTTTAATATTAGAATACTATTTTCAGATTGAATCCAAGGCTTTTTGTAGCCGGTAATTGTCCACCTTCATTCCATGTTCCTTCCAATTGTGATGGATCGATTTTTTTAGAATCAGCATAGATCAACCATGGGTTTTGTGTAATTATGCTAAAACTACCGCTTTGACCTCCTATTTTTGATACCCATTTTGAAGGCAGATTATAGCCTATACTTACTTCTCTTATTTTTACAAAAGTTGCATCATATACCCAGTTTTCCCATAAAGAGAACAGAACATTCTCATATAGATTCTGGGTATCAGCATATGTAGTATTGGGTTTTCCTGTAGATTCAACAATACCATTGAAAAGAGTACCACCACCTGTAGAAATATCATCTCTTCTAGGCTTGCCATTTTCATTTAATCCTGCAGTTTCAGCAGCCAATCCTGAATAATCATTAAACATGTTTGTAATTGACATGTATTTACCACCGATCTGGAAATCCATAGACAATCCTGCATAAAATCCTTTAAAGTTAAACATTGTGGTAAAGCCTCCGGTATAATCAGGCAGGAATGAACCAAAGTTTACGTTGTTTTGGGTTAATGGGTAGCCATCATTATCAACCAGGATTTCACCGGCTGCATTTCTTTTAAAGCCAATTCCAATTAAAGTACCGAAAGGCTTTCCTACTTCCCTGTTAGCTGTAATAGCAGGAGAACCAGAGAATCCAAAACTACCAAACAAGAAGTTTGAAATACCAGGATACAATTCATTGATCTCGTTAATGTTTTTGGCTAAGTTAAAATCGGCATCCCAGGTAATATTCTTATTCTTAATAATTGTACCACCTAATGTAATTTCAATACCATGGTTTCTTATTTCACCTGCATTCACCAGGGCACTTGAAAATCCTGTTGTAGCAGGAAGAGTTAAAGAAATTATCTGGTCTACTATTTTACGGTCGTAGTAGTTGAAGTCAGTCCTTATCCTGTCTTTAAGAAATCTCAACTCTACACCAGCTTCGTAAGCATTCGATATAGCTGGTTTCAGTTCTTCATTAGGAATTTGATTTGGTATCGTCATAGAAGGAGTAGATCCGTAAAAACCGTTAAATGTATATACCTGGTGTATTAGATAAGGATCAGTATCCGAACCAACACGGCCGGCTGAACCACGAATTCTACCAAATGATAAAATATTTTTATTTTTTAATAATTCGGTAAAAACAAAAGACGCTGAAATACCACCATAGAGATAGGAGTTTTTATCAGCTGGTAATGTAGATGACCAGTCATTCCTGAGATTCAGATCAGCGAACAACATATTCTTGTAGCCGAGAGATGTATAACCATAAATACTTTTTGTCTGCTTTTCCGAAAAGGAATTAGAAACAGTTGGCCTGTCTTTTGAAGCTGCAATATTATAATAGCCGGGAATGGTTAATCCGCCAACAGTACTTTCATTAATATTTTCGTTACGAATGTATCTCATCTCAGCATACCCAGCAGCTTTTAATGTAAAATTTTCCCCGAATTTATTATCATATGTAAGATCCCATATATAAGTGTTTTCTCTTCCGCGGCTTTGTGCCGTATTAAAATTGGCCAGAACCAACGTACCAGAAGCAACCCTGCCATCAGCATAAGCTGAAGCATAGTTGCCCTGAGCATTAAATCCTACTTTCAGGTTCTTTAATATGCTATAAGTAGCATTAATATTTCCAAACAAGGTAGAGTTGTTACTACGATTTAGATTTTCATAAACCTCTGTATAAGGATTATCCCAGTATTTGGGAGATGGATTTCTTGGGCCACCAATATTCCATGATGTGAAAGTTCCATCAGGGTTCTTGTAATTTTTTAACTTCGCCATGTCAATATCCCTGTGAAACCACTGGTTAAACGAACCAATCGTTTGCTGACTATATCCTTCATCCGGCACAGCATTACGTTTAGTAAACGATGCGTTAATAGTTGAACTAATTGTAAGTTTTGAAAAAGGAGTTACACTAATATTCCAGGCCAGGTAATTTTTATTCTGTTTACTATTAGGAGTAATTCCAGTTCTGGTAATGTTAGTAAATGAAAAACGGGTACTGTAACCATCGCCTGCCTTAGAAATGGCAACATTTGTATTGTAAGCAATTCCGATCTCATAAAAATCTTTGACATTGTCCGGATGTGCAACCAATGGAACCTGCTTTGCGTAATCAGGATCCCATTTATTCCAGGCATACCATGGTGCATAAGGAAGACCATCAATTCTTGGTCCCCAGCTTTCATCCCCACTATAATCAATATATCTCGCCCCATTCATGGCAGATAATGCGGGAGCATCCGTAGCCGGGTTGTAAGTAAAATGTGACCAGTTCTGAGTGTATCCTCCAATATATTCATTTTGGTATTCTGGTAAACCAGTAATTTGTTCAAACGTAGTGCTTTGATTAATTTCAACACCCACACCTTTACTTCTTGAACCTTTTTTGGTAGTAATTACAACAGCACCTTGTTCGCCACGCTGACCATATAAAGATGTTGCGGCCGGTCCTTTTAACACTGTTACAGTAGCAACATCATCAGTATTCACATTCGCAGCGGATGTAATAACACCATCCACCACATAAATTGGAGGCGCACTACCATTTATACTATTAATACCTCTGATTCTTAATGTTGATGTACCAAATTTTGCGCCTGAACCACCCAAAACCTGAATACCGGAGATCTTCCCTGCTAAAGCAGTATTTAAATCATACTGCTTAGTTTGCGAAAGTTGTTCTCCTTTAAGTTCCTGAGCTGCATATCCTAAAGACCGCTTAGACCTTGAAACTCCTAAAGCGGTAGTAACAACCACTTCAGAAAGATCGCCGCCAGTATTAAGAGAAACAGTCTGAACCCCCTCTCCGGGAGTAAGGACAAATGACTCATGACCAACCGAAGAAATCGTCAGTTTGGAGCCAGTTTTAATTGTAATTGTGAAGGCACCATTTGCATCGGCGGTGACTGCATTTTTGGTTCCATTTTCCGTAATAGTAGCAAAAGGAATCGGTCCGCCATTTGTGCTTTTTACGGTGCCTGAGACCGTACGGGTTTGACCAAATGCAAAGGTGCATAGAAGCAACAGCACTGGTAACAGTGACATAATTTTTCTCATGTGGAGATCAATTTAGATTAAATAAATACTTGATTTTTAAATGAAAATGAAATTTTCAACGGTAAAGGTTGGTTTAATAGACATTTTATTTTCAAAAAATGCTGCGGCAAGATAAACAAATATTTAACATAGAAATAAAAATATAATTAACGCTTGTTAATTAAACAGTGCGTTGAAAATATAAATTTTTCGTAGATGAGAAGGTGACTTAGAAAAAATAACCAACCGGATTTATGCTATCTCGGTCTTATATAAGTAAGTGTATCATACTTTTCTCTTGTACCAGAACCAGCAGGCGTCCATGTATAGGCTACGTAAAATGTTTTAGTAGCCGGATCATATCGATTAACAACACCTGGCGGAACAACTAATGGAGGGAATGCCAGAGCTGCTGCTCTTGATCCCACATTTGTAATGGATACTGTATTATCAGGATTAACAGTCATACGAACCTGTAAACTTGGACCAGAAGCGTCACCAAAATAAGTTAAGCCATTAGTTGAAAAGTTGATAAATACTGTTGCAAGATCCCAGTCAATAGAAGTAGGTCCTGAGGAAAGAAAATCCCATTCCGGAATTGTTCCAATACCGGTAACGTCTGGATTGGTAGGGTGAAATAATCTATACTTAACTCTATATACACCATCCCATTGGTTTTTTGCACCAATTTCTACAGCTACCTGGTTTTGTGAAGCACTAAGCACAGCATTATTATCTGCCGATGCAAGTTGAAAACCTAATCCTACTCTACCTAACGATACAAGATCGATCGTTCTTAAATTAATTTTTAAATGTTTTACAAACTCTCCCGGTTGAAAAGTTACCGTCCATAATTGACCATCAAATGGATTATCGGGATGGCTTTGATAAAAATCCCTCGGTAACTCAGTAACAGCAGCGCCGCTTAGATCTGAAAGCACAGAATTACTTTTTGCAATTTTTACTGTCTGCACCCTGTTCAGATCCGCAGGGCTAGTTGCATCTCTCCTGATCTCGAGTATGTCTGCTGTGATCACTGTATTACTAATATCCAAAGCAGCATTAATTAAATTATTGCCGTCTGGTAAACTGATAGATGGTTTTTCTTGCGACTTAACCGGAGGAAATGGTTCACTTTCTTTTTCACACGATATCACTATTAAACTTAGAAGGGAAATAAAAAAAAATGACTGTAGAACTTTTCTCATATTATAACAAGTTTGCAGTTGAACGGCAGTGATAAAGTTATACAAATATTGCTCTAAAAAACAAAAGTGGGATAATTTTATCCCACTTTTTTTAGCTGTCAATTTCTCTAAAATCATTTATGGTTTTACCCACCACATCTTACCATATTGTGAATCTTTTTCACCACCAATTTTATAAAGATCGGCTACCGCATTTGTATTTGTAGTATTCAAATCAAAATGTGATTGTGAAATACCCATACGAATAGGAATAATTTTAGATGTACCTGCGGGAGCAACTGTACCTGGTGCAGGTGTTAATACAGGCAAGCCTGTGCTTCTTGTAATATTCCATGCTTCTAACCCATCAGGAAAAGCAGCTAACCATCGTTGAGTAATGATCTTTGTAAGTTCAGTACCTGCAGTAAGAGCAACACTAGAATAAAGCATATACGCATTAATTGCTGTGGCATCATAAACACCCCATAGTCTCCAGTTCTGCTCAATTCCTGCTTTGTAAAGATTGGTCACACTCTCAGCAGTCCATCCTCTTTGAGCTGCTTCTGCACGTGCAAGCGTTATTTGAGATGAAGTAATGATCGGCATTGGTTGTGTAGCGGTTCTTATTGAGGGATTCATAATCCTTGCCCAATTAGGATTGGCAGATGCAAATGCAATCGCATCATTTCTTTCTAACCCGTATGTAAATCCTACAGTAGAAGAACCCCATGCATTAATACGTCTGTCACCAGATGGATTCATAAAATCTGAAACAGTTTTGCTTATTGCATAGTCAGAACGTAGCGTTAAATTATAATAAGTATAAAATACGCTGCTATAATTACCCCCGGGATAAACCAATTGTATATCGTCAGCATTAGTGCTCAGATATCCACCGCTTGCACCCATGGCATCAAGAAATTCTGTTTTCCCTTTCACAGCATCAACTGAAGACAGGCGCAATGCCATGATCATGCGAAGTGAATTGGCAAATTTTTTCCATGCAGTAATATTTCCATCAAGAAGAATATCTCCTTTTACAGTAGCACCACCGTCAAATTGTGCGATTGCTGCTTTCAATTCCTTAAAAAGGTCTGTGTAAATATCTTGTTGTTTGTCGTAAGGAATTTGTCCATTAAAATTCAATGCCTGGAAATAAGGAATATCTCCCCACAGATCTGTTACACGAAGAAACCACCATGCTTTAAGAATTCTTGCAGTGGCAATTTGGTTTGCGTTTGAGCCATTCGCTAAGGCCTTAGCCGCTGTTTCAGGATCTGTGTTTAATTTTATGATATTTACCAGATCATACAAAACACCTGAATAATAACCACCAAAATCAGGTTGTAATCTTTGGTATCTTGAATTTTCGGTGTATTGAGTTTCAGAATATAGCTGAGCGTAGAGACCGGGGTTTACCTGCCATGCCTCGCCTCCCATACCGGATAGTACATTTGTAAGAAGCGCTGCTGTATTAGCTTCTGCCACTATACCCGGGTTCACGTTTATATCTCCGAACTCATCAATTTTTTTGGTGCATCCAAAGCCTGAGATGATCAAGCCAGCAGTGAGCACCATTGATGTGAGTTTTATAAGTTTCATTTTAAAAATATTTTTATTATTAAAAATTTTAGAATACGAATTTCAGACTGGCGCCTAAAGAACGTACACCTGGCAATTGTCCATCCTCACCTTGTACTCCTGAAATCTCTGAGGGATCAAAATTCTTAGAATCTCTATAAATGATCCATGGGTTACGTGCAATAAGTGATATTGTCGCACCCTGAACATAATTGCCAAGGTTACCGATCTTTTTAACAGGTATACGATAGGACAAACTTGCTTCCCTGATCTTAACATAAGTAAGGTCATGTATAAACGGTTCTGCAACTTTACGGCTGAAGAACTGGTGGAAATAAGTGATAGCTGAAACATACTTATCAACCGGTGTTTTTTCATCAACGGAACTTACACCAACCACATGCACTCCACCTCCGTTGGCAACTGCATCACGTACATTATTTCCTTTATCATTTGTAGCTGCAGTTTCAGAAAGCAGACCAGAATAATAGCCCCAGCTTTCAGACAGCGAGAAGAATTTTCCGCCTATTTGATAATCAAGACTCAAGTTTAATATAAAGTTTTTATAGCTCAATGTATTGATAAAACCACCTGTTGCTTTTGGAACAACTGAGCCCCAATGTTTATCAAGGTCAACAATATACAAACCGGTACTAGGGTTAACAACCATTAAACCTTCAGTATTACGCTTGATACCACCACCAATTAGCTGACCCCAATCTGAACCTAATTCCTGGAAAGCACGGGCAAATTGAGTTCCAAACTGACCTTCAGCTAATAATACTCTTTGCTGGTTCTGGTAGAGATTTTTTATCGGGTTCTTGATCAAATAACCAAATGTTGCCGTTGCATCCCATGTAAAATCTTTTCCTCTTATGATGGAAGCATTCAACTGCAATTCAATTCCCTCACGTTTTACATGCACAGCATTTACAACCAGGTTTGTGAAACCACTCACTGGATCCACCTGAACAGATAAAGGCTCAAGATCATTATCCTCATTATAATAAACAAAATTCACCCCGAAACGGTTTTTGAATAACCGGAGATCAACACCAGCTTCATATGTCGTTACCAGCGAACCTTTCAGATTTTCATCAACCACTGAATTAGGTGTGCCCATCAGGAAGTTGCCATTCCAAAGCACCGATGCAGGACTATATCCAAAGTTGTTCGTATATATTCCAATTGAAGTAGGTTTTTTACCCCAGCTTCCAAATACTTTGGCAAAACTCAACCATGGCAGGCTACCCTTTGTGAACTCACTCAGTACAAAACTAGCACCTACTGATGGTGAAAACAGGTTATTCCCGATCTTCGGATCCAAAGTAGAATACCAGTCATTACGAACAGCAAATGTTACACTCGCATATTTGTTCCACTCCAGGTCACCAGATGCGAAAAGTGAATTCACTCTGGAAGCCTGGCGGGTATTTCCAACGGTTGGCTGTGCTGCTGAGTTTGAAATAGAATACAAATCCGGAATATTCAAACCATTCTCTGTACTTGCAGTATTGTCTTTATAAAGAGTTCTTAATACATTGCCACCACCCGTAATATTGAAGGCAAGCTTATTATCAAAATAACTATTAGAATAAGTAGCAAGACCTTCATAATTATATTCACTGTAAAAAGTATTCTGGGTGACATACTCAGCCAAAACACCTGATTGACGAGCACTCTGCTGAAGCAATGATGTTGTAATATTTTCAGTGTATGTCGTTAACTGGTTTTTACGGATCGTTGCTTTTACATTAAAATGATTATTCAATTTATAACGGATGGAGAAATCGCCGAAGAGACGATCTCTTCCATTGACATAATTCTTGTTTGCGAAATAATCATAATAATTATACCAATAGTTTCCATTGATATCATCATAACCACCAGCGCCATCAGGATTAGTATAAAAATTCCACGACATTAAATTGCCATTAGGAGCTCTCATTCCTGCAAGCTCTCTCATAATGTTCATATCATTATGCCTATGGAACCATTGGTTAAATGAACCGGCTGATTGGTTTGCATATCCATCTACAAATTCACCGCGAATTGTTGTAGTAGAATAAGTAGCATTAACGCCCACTGTAAAATGTTCACTCAGATCAGCTGTACCTGAAAAGAAAATATTATTACGCTTTGAGTTTGTACTCGGCAACAGGCCTTTTATATATTGATTACTATAAGACATCCGGGTGGAATACCCGGGACCATTTTTGGAAAATGCAGCATTAGTAGTGCTTGTAACACCTGTATTCCAAAAGTCCCTTGCATTGTCTGGTTGCGCTACAAGCGGAGCTGTTTTAAATGAATACTGGTGACCAGGAAACCATGCATACCAGGGAATATATTCCTGGCCTGCCATGCGTGGACCCCAGCTGGCATCATCCGTATAATCCGGAAAGTATTTACCATCCAATGCTTGCCACTCTGCAGGCTGACCTGGAGCATAGTGATATTGTGTAAGTGCACTTGAACCACCACCAGAATAAAGATTTTGATATTCCGGAAGAACATATACATTGTCAGCCATCACACTTTGAGTAAACTCAACCCCAATTCCTTGCTTTGGACCTCTTTTCTTTGTTGTAATAACTATTGCACCGCCCTTTGCTCTTTCACCAAACAAAGCCGTAGCATTTGCTCCTTTTAATACTGATACATCTTCAACATCGTCAGGGTTTATGTCAAAAGCGTTTACGATGGTACCATCAACAATAAAAATAGGACCAACATCTCCCAATGATAAACCACCGCGGATACGTAAAAAATCCTGATCGCCTGCTCCAAGTTTTGCATTGGATTGTGATCTTGACTGAACACCGGCAATTTTACCTGCCAATGCATCAACAATATTGGTTTGTGGAATGATATTAAGCTGTTCGCTTTTTACAACTTGTGAGCTGTAAGGTGTCGTTCTTTGAGATTTCTTTATCCCAAACGCACTGGTAACAACTACTTCTGTCAGGTTACTGCCAGCTGCAGGTGCTAACGATACCGATACATTGTCAGAAGTACCAACCGTTATTTCCCTGTCATCAAATCCGACCGATGTTATTAATAGCACCGTGCCAGAAGTAACACTTTTAATAGTGAATTTTCCATCAGCATCGGCAGTCACCCCATTCTTGGTGCCTTTTACAGTAATAGAAGCAAATGGTATTGCTTTACCGTTCGCATCGGTTACAGTACCTGAAACACTCCGGTTCTGAGCGAATACCAGCATAGAACATAGTATCGCCATCACAAATAGTGATGCAAATTTTCTCATGTGGAGATCAATTTTTGGTTAAATAAATAGTTTATATTGAGACTAAAAGTTTCATTTTCAAGGGCAAGAGTACGGTAATAAGACATCATTTTTTTTAAAAAAGCTGCGACAATATAAACAAATTTTTGACAAACTTTCAAAGGTGAAACTAACAAGTACTAATAGCTCAAAAAACAATCCTCGCCATCATTCTTATCTCAGATTTTTTTGAGCCCGGGATCTCATCCAATCCTGACCCGATAGACTCTACATCCTGATATAGGGTCTGTGACCATTTTAACCAAAATGAAATAGATGAATTCAAGTCGTAATTGACATTTAAATAATACCGGTATCCTTTATCATAAAAAGCGGGGATCGAATAATAAAAAAGAACATCGTTCTCATATGCATAGATCCTGGAGTTATAATCATCCGTTTCAAAATACTGAAGCCTGATATTGGCACTATAGTTTTTTAGTAATGGTTTATAAATAACATCAAAAAAAGTTAGAAATCCTCTTTCTGCATTTTTGCCATTCTTATCATACCATAATAATTCAGTTCGGCTCCTGAAGGCAAAAGATTGATTTATTTTAACACTGATCTGTGTTCTCCAATTTTGCCGTGGCAGTGATACAAGATAATTCGTCGCAAGATTATTATCGGGTTGATTTCCTTGTTTTGATTCACTCCGATATCTTGTATACACTTCAAGTTGTCTGTTCGGAGTATAAGTTATTTGTGCCAAAAAATCTTTTCCCTGGCTTGGTGCATCTACCAAATATTTTAACCAGGGAAATTTATAAATATCTATATATGCATCAAAGCGCCAGGCCGAAGCAGGTCGTATGCTGATGCCCGAATACAAACCATTTTCATTTGTTGGATATGTATTTTCAGTAAATGCATTTCCATTATTGGATTGATATTGCGGATCGATATTGCGATGAAGAAATGAAATATCAACCCGTGGATCCACACTTATCAATAATCCATTTAGAAATGCCTTATTGAAATTTTTATCAACTGCAGCTTCTCCAAAAAAA
>JANWHX010000215.1 GCA_025450235.1 Chitinophagaceae bacterium
ATATATCTCAGTATCAGAAAAAATGTTATGGAAAAAACAGACAGGCAGCCGCATGAAAAATCCTGATTCAGCATATTTGAAAAACGTTTTTGCCCAGGTTGCCCTTATGAAAAAGGCCGGTATGCAGTTCCTTGCGGGCACGGATGTGGACAATGATTATTTATACCCGGGCTTTAGCCTTCATGATGAACTTGCATTATTTGCTAACGCAGGTTTTACTACGATGGAGGCCTTACAAACCGCTACGATCAACCCTGCGAAGTTTCTTGGTACTATTGACTCATTAGGAACAATTCAAAAAGGAAAGATCGCTGACATGGTATTATTAGATGCAAATCCGCTGACCGACATTCGCAATACCCGGTTGATAAATGCAGTGTTCATAAATGGAAAGTATTTATCAAAAGATATATTACAAAAAATGCTTGCCAAAATTGAAGAGGCAGTAATTAAAAACTAACCAGTTATTTAAATAAGTTGCAAGCAGGGTATGCCGCTAACCTGGGGTATGCCACTTAATACAAATTCCTGCTTTCTATTGATATCAGGCGGGAGACTCGTCGGCAAAGAAGTCGCGAAAGGAAATGTAACTCTGCTGTCTGCAATGTAACAATTAGAATAACTTTGTTGTCCTCATAGTGTCATTTTCGATTGTTAACACGAACCAACATGAACAATCATTTACGAAATTCGTTCCTCTTTATTATCGTTACCGTCACAACCGGCCTGGCTTTTAATTTATCCTGCCGTATGCAGGAATGGCAACCTTTGTTTGATGGCAAAACATTTAAAGGTTGGCATACCTTGCCCGGGGGAAACTGGAAAGTGGAAAATGACATGATCGTGGGTACAAGTGAAAAATCGGATACCAGTCATGGATTGCTTGTAACGGATAATGTCTATAGAGATTTCGAATTGAGAATAAAATATCTAGCTGTGAAAGGCAATAGCGGGTTGTATTTCCGGGTAAAGGAAATAGGAGGGCTTTATGGAGTTGAAGGCGTCCAGGCAGAAATAGATCCGCTTCAGGGCGCGGGAGGATTGTATGAGACTGGTGGAAGGGGATGGGTGGTAGAACCTGATTCCGCTGACGTTAAGAAATGGTATAAACCAAACGAGTGGAATACCATGACGGTCTCCGCAAAGGGTCAATCAGTAGTAGTGCATGTTAACGGTTATAAAACCGCAGAAATCCATAACGACCCGGGAAGAACTGAAGGACATATAGCACTTCAGCTCCATGGCGGACAAGATATGCTCGTATCATTTAAAGACATTGAAATTAAGATCCATTAGAGAATTATTACATGATAAACGATATACAAAATTACTTAATCTGCTTCTTCGCATGACGATATCACACATTAAACAGCTGTTCATTGGCCTCTCACTGGCTTTCCTTTGTGCGTGCTCGCCTGACAACCAAGACGCAACCTCCACCACATGGCCCACGTTCGGTCATGATGTTTCCAATAATAAATTCTCTTCGCTCACATACATCGATACGTCTAATGTCTCGCGGCTGCAGGAAATCTGGCGTTATGGAGATACAACAGAGGGTGGTGGAATATATTTCAATCCTGTGATGATGGACAACCGGGTCATTGGTCTGATGCCTTCCAATCACCTGGTTGCTCTCGATGCAGGTACAGGAAAGTTGTTGTGGAAGTTTGTTCCTGACTCATCAATAATTTCTAACTGGTCGAAGGGACTGACTTACCATCCCGGCAACCCGGACAGGATCTTTCTCATTTCCGGTGGTACATTGTATGCCATCAACGCGGAGAATGGTACCGTCATCGGCGGCTTTGGTAACAACGGCCGCGTCGATTTCTATGAAGGATTGGAAGTGCCTGACTCTATGCGTGCAAATGTGCCCGTGTCGAGTAACGCTCCGGGTGTTGTGTACAATGATCTGTTCATTGTTGGATGCAAAGTGCCGGATGAACTTCCGTCTACACCAGGCGATATCCGTGCGTTCAATATTAATACCGGCAAACTGGAATGGGTCTTCCATGTGATTCCGAAACCAGGCGAGTTCGGCGCTGAAACCTGGAACACTAATGCCCGCACACGCAACGGTGGCGCTAATTGCTGGGCAGGTATGGCCCTGGATGAAAAACGAGGTATTGTATTCATCCCGACCGCGTCGCCATCTTTTGATTTTTATGGTGCCGATCGTCCCGGGCAAAATCTTTTCGCCAACTGCCTGCTGGCGCTCAATGCAAAAACAGGCAAGCACATCTGGCATTTTCAAACCACGCATCATGATCTTTGGGATCGCGACAATGGTTCTCCACCAAATCTTGTTACGATAAAGCGCAACGGAAAAGAGATCGATGCCGTTGCGCTCGTCACTAAGATGGGATACCTGTTTATGTTTAATCGGGAAACAGGTGAATCTTTATTTGGCGTGAACGAAGTGCCTGTCGATACTCTCAGCAGTATGCCGGGAGAAAAACCCTGGCCTACACAGCCGATACCCGTGAATCCACCATTTGCCCGTCAGGGGTACAAGGAAAAATTCTTTGGACGTTCGTCGGAATGGATCAAAGAGGAGATCAGCAAAAACAAATATAAGACCGGCATCTACGAGCCGCCGTCCATGGAAGGATCGATCCTTCTTCCCACAGCACATGGCGGGTCCAACTGGGGTGGTGCCGCGGTCAACCCGGAAACTAACAGACTATTCGTTAACTCCACCGACATTCCGATGATCCTGAAACTTACTGACCTGAAAAAAATCCGCGCGGATAACCAACTTAATCCTGAAATATTGTACAGGACCTACTGCAGCAATTGCCACGGCGCCGATAAAAAAGGAACGGGTGTTGGGCCTGATCTTACCGGGCGGGTGAAAAAATATAAAAACACACAGATGGCGAGTATACTTCAAAAAGGAGCGGCGCCAATGCCATCGTTTGGATTTTTATCCCCGGAGCAGATCGCATCGATTGTCGCCTATGTTAAAGACACCGTTAAACAACAATCATTCGAGACAGCGAATATTCCGCAGAACAATGAACCCTACGGTTTTAATGGATACAGTTTTTATCTTGATCCCCAAGGTCATCATGCCATTGCCCCTCCATTCGGTACAATGACCGCAATTGACCTGAACACTGGCAACATCGTGTGGCAGGTTCCACTTGGCGAGGACCCGCAATTTAAAAAGATGGGCATTCCAAATTCCGGCATGTTCAACCGCGGCGGCGGAATTGCTACCGCAAGTGGTTTGATCTTCATCGGCGCCACCGGGGACAATATGCTTCGTGCGTTCGATCAGAAGACAGGAAAAGTTTTATGGGAATACCAGCTACCAGGAATGGCGAGTTCAATTCCCTCCACCTACGCCGTTGGCAACAAACAATACGTCGTGGTGTCGGTGAATGGAGAGCAGAAAAATAATTTCAAAGGGGGGTATATTGCCTTCGCGACTCCGTAGGGCATTCAATGTTTTAAGTGGTGGGCTAGTTTGAATTCGCCACGGATGCACGGAGTTTGAAAAAAATGTACTAAAAGAAGATGAGATTGACCGGAATCAGTATAAAAGATTTTTCAGTTTATCCGTACTTGAAATAATGATCTCTCCCTCTTTGATTTCAAATAATTTTTCGGCTTTAAAATCACTTAATGTTCTGATCAGCGACTCTCGTCATAGGGTTTGTCCTCAATCAGCGCAGTGTAGCCAATAAAATCACCGGCACTGAAAAGATCAGTGATAATAATGGGAAGTAAAAAAATGTGAGAGCGGATAAAAAACAATCGATTCCTTTTACCTGGCAATTAGCTACGCGAACTATGGTAAGCTGAAATCTTCTGAGACTTAGGAACCAAATGGAGAAAAAACTAATCCCGATCAAGGATGGCAAGATCGCCCTCACCGATATTGAAAAGCTAAAGCCTTCTGGTTTAAGAGATCAATCATAATCCAAATCATCCTTTTTGAAAATGTTATTAGTTGTGGTAGGTTCTGATAATTCCCTGCCATGATCGTTTTGCTGTTTTAATGTCCAGTTGTCCGTCATGGTTGTTTCCAGCCATAAGTTACCTGAGCGGCGGGACACTTGTACGGTCAACCCGAAATTTTCGACAAACTGATTTTCTAATTCCCCCACCGTCTTCAGGTCGGCTAATTCTAACTCCCCGTTTTTCCTGAGGCCGGCAGCTGTCAATGACATGGAATTGTTCAAATGTCTCCTGGCAAATCCCGGCTCGGTGTTCCTGTAAAATTCTATCTTCAAAAACGGGTATGCTTTGTTAAACTCCTTTTGAATTTCACCAAGGGTCTTATGCTGGGAAATATGTAATACCATGTCTCTTTGTTTTAATAGCATAATCTCTAAATATAGATTAGTATTCCAAAACTATTGTATCAGAAAATGTAAATAGATGATTTGCAAGTGAGTTTCTGATGATTATAATCAGCTCATACTGGCTGATATTAATCATACTGACAGTTAATGGAGGTCATTCATGAGGTGTCTTATTTGCAGCAATTTTGTGCTGAAAAATATACAATATGAACACTGCACTACAGCATTCGCATAGCACCTACTATGAAAAATCAATGGCACACAGTTCCAGGTGGTTCCGTTTTATATCCTGGTGTAAGAACCAGGAAGAGAGCCGCTTCATGTGGCTGGCCGTCACACTGGTGGGACATGGTTGTTTTCTGACACCGCTCACACTAATGGCCATTATGCTTACCGGGAACAGCATGTTCCTATGGGCATTGGTCATTGGCGCTATGGGAATTGCCCTGGTGACGAACCTGGCAGCGTTACCCACCAAAGTGACGATCCCTGTATTATTCCTGAGTATCTTAGTTGACCTTGGGGTTATCCTAAGCTGCATTATAGCCCCTTTTATATTTACCGTCTGAGTTTTTGAGTTCCAAAACTGTCTTTCAAAATTTTTTGAAAGACAGTTTTGCTTAATTTATTTTTTCCCGTTCACTGACCAAACTCATCTCAATAATTGATGCCCCTCATAACCTTGCTGGCATTTCATAAGGAATTTTGGATTGTCAAATGATATCTTTTATGAGAGAGGACCTGCTCCTAACCGCCCTTGCTGACACTGCATTCAGACCGCCGGCGCGGATAATACCTATCGGGCCTGTCATAAAAAAAAACAATAAACAAAAAGAAGAAACTCCAAAGATAAAAGCGGAAATAAAGACGCCGTTATTTTATACAGAACCGATCTTCCAACCAAAGGAACACGATTGTTTATAGATGGCTGCTGGCTACTATCGGGACTGTTTCGGTCTTAGGGACTCATGTGTAATGGGCCTGCAATAAGCAGAGTCTTGCATCCCCTCCCAGGAGGGGCGGCGGGTTACTCTAATAAGTGAACCAGGAAGGGCGTGGGTTAAAATAAGATCGATAAGAAATTACCTCCTCCCATGATAAATATCATAGCTGCCGATGCAGGCTTGGTTTAATTTGCCGCATGTATCCTGATAAGTACACCTCTGCATGCGGGTCAACGTTGCTTGTCGCGATCCCCTGC
>JANWHX010000216.1 GCA_025450235.1 Chitinophagaceae bacterium
ATTGTTATCGAAGAGCATTACGAAGCTGACCTCGGCACGGGCTACATATCGCTTGATGACATTATTGGTTACTTCACAGACTACTATGCAAGGAATGTGGGATGGATCAAGGATGAATATACTGATGATATGGGCGCTCCAGGCGGACAACTCGAGCTTCGCCGCTTTGTAGTATATTAATAATAAATAAAAGTGATATCTAGTATCCAGTATCTAGTATCCAGTATCTAGTATCCAGTATCTAATATCACTTTTCTTTTTCAGAACGCCTTCTTCTCTGCCGATTTCAACGGAGGCAATTTAAAGTCATCCAATGCACTTTTTTGTGCGATCATTTTTTCAATCTCTTCTATTTTACGGGGTGCAAAATGCGATAGCAATTCGTAGCCGTTTTTCGTGATCAATGCATCATCTTCAATTCTGACGGCAATGCTCCACCATTTCTTATCACAATCACTTCCTTCAGGTATGTATATGCCAGGTTCAATCGTGATCACCATATCTTTCTTCAGCGTGTCAGATACTCCACGGTCGTGTACATCGAGCCCAATATGATGGGAGAGACCATGAGGGTAATATTTACCCACGTCCGTTTTGTCTTTTATAATTCCAAGCTTAAATAACCCGTCTGCTATTACATTCCTTGCAGCATCGCCGGCATCCCGCCACCGCGTCCCCTCTCTCAACAGTTTGAATGCGGCTTCCTGCGCATCATATACCAACTGGTAAATAATTTTTTCTTCTGAGGAAAATTTACCATCAGCGGGAACGGTTCTTGTGACATCCGCAGTGTATCCATGATATTCGGCGCCTACATCCATTAAGAGCAATGAATTTCCAATTTTTGTTTTAGCGTTTTCCATGTAATGCAATACACAACCATTTTCCCCGGATCCGACAATAGAACCATAACCGACCTCCTCAGCTCCATATTTCTTGTGAACATATTCATGCAGTCCCTGGATCTCCAATTCCGACATATCAGGTCGAACTGATTTCATCACCTCATTTTGTCCCTGGCAGGATATTTCAACGGCCTTACGGATCAGGGTCATTTCTTCCGGCGTTTTTAATTCACGTAACATTCCTGTCAACTGCCGGTACAACCTTGTGTCAAATCGTTTTTCCTTTGAATAATCCTCTGGGATCGACGCCTTTTGTTTGAATTGTTGAATAAGGTCCACAAGGTCCGAGCTGTCGCGGCCCCGGGTCCTGGGAATATCTGCCGGGAACCTGTCGAAAATTACTTTATCAAACCTGGAAAAATCAATTGCGAATTTCTTAAAACTCTCGCCATTGAATGACATAGCCAGGCCAAGACTATTCTTTGCTCCTTCTGTCCCGAGCCTTTTCCCTGTCCATTGTTCCTGTTGTGCGTTTCTTTTTTGTAAAAACAATAATTCCGAAAACGTATGACCTGCTGCATCCGTCTGCTGATCCTTGAATATGAGTAAAAGCGAATGCGGCTCCTTATAACCGCTGAAATAATACATATCCGGATTAGCATGATACAGGTATTCTACATCATTTGAAAACGTGCGGGTAGGATATGCAAAAACAACCATGACGGAATTGGCGGGCATGATCTGACGCAATGCATCACGTCGTCCCGCATGAAATGACGCCGGCAAATAGTCTTTTGGCAAGTCATTTTCTTCCTTAGTGGAAGGTATGGGCTGTGAAAAACAAAAACTAACAGAGAGAAGTGCGATGGTAAAGAACAAGGTCCTTTTTGGCAAAGTTGTGCGCATAAAAAAAGTGATTGTATGATCTAAAAATAAATCATTTCAATCACTGGCCTGAAATTAAATACATGAACGGCCCCGTGTTACGCATCAATCCTCATCGTCCTCTTCTTCTTCGTAGTAAGCATCTTCACTTTTGTAGTGCTCTTCCCACGATTTTACAGCTTCATCACTAAGGCATTCAATGATGTCATGCAACGCATCCTTTTTAAGTTTCCATTCTGTTTCCGTTGGATCGTCGAAGCGTTGGATAAAAAGACAATGATCAGTTTCCACCGCTACTTTAATCAGCGTGATGTCTGAATCATCCTTTTCCCTTACCAGGTAATAGCATCCGTTTTCTAACAGGTCATAGGTATACATAACCCCTCCAATTTTTTTTTACTTTACATTATTCTTTTATCATCACCGGTTCATCACACCCGGAAATATAGGATAGCAATCAGAATTTAATAGGTATTCACAGCAGTTGTAAATGGAGAATAGAATGGGTAAGAAGTCAAACCAAAATTAGGGATTTGGTCGATTGATATTATCTATTTTTTTATGAGTTTTTGACGAATTTTTGAAGCAAACTGGGTTAATTCCAAGCCCTGTTTGACAATCACACAGTTATAATAATAAGCCTTAAACCTATGGGAAATCTATTTGCTATGGGGGCCGCGATAGCAGTAAAAATTGTTGATAATCAATAAGTTAATTACAAATCCCGCCTCATCGCGGCTGGGCCGAAATGGGGCGGGACTCTTAAAAGCTTGTAACATCAACTAAACAAGCAAGTTTTTTTACATTCCTTCTTTTCCTTGTTTTCGGTCTTCTTTTCAATTGCCTGTTTGTAACTGTTGCGGTTACTCAGGCTGGCAAAAGCAATGACACCAATGCCTCCGGCCAATACAAGAGCGATAACTACTTTTTTCATACCGAATGGTTTTATACAGAAAAGTTACGACGAATTCCTGTTTTGACTTAAAATTTTTTACAGGAGGCATTTTTTGCCGCGAGAAGGGTTTTAATTTCTTTTTAATTCTTCAACAGGCATACCGGGCGGCGTTTCGATAATTTTGCCTTTTTACCTGAAGTATGTATCCCGATGCGCTGAACATTTTATTGGTAGAAGATGAAAAAAAGATTGCCGATGTTCTTAAAAAAGGACTGGTTGAGCAACGATTCAGTGTCGAAATAGCCTATGATGGATTGATCGCAAGGAGAATCCTTGAAAACGATTCCTTTGATCTGATCATTCTTGATATCAACCTGCCCGGAATGAACGGGTATGAATTGTGCAAATACATAAGAACGCGGAATGAAAAAGTTCCGGTGATCATGCTCACGGCGCTAAACGCAATTGACGACAAGATCGAAGGATTTGATGCAGGCGCCGATGATTACATGGTAAAGCCTTTTGATTTCAAAGAGTTATTAGTGCGAATGAAAGCATTACTTAAAAGGATTTACCAGGTACAACAGGGAAATATATTGAAGGTTAGTGATGTCGTGATGAACCTCGAAAATAAAGAAGTGACCCGTTCGGGCAACATCATTCCATTAACCTCAAAAGAGTTTCAACTTCTCGAATACTTTGTGAGGAACAAGAACCGGGTTGTTTCGAGAGCAGATATCGCTTTAAATGTATGGGATATCGACTTCGACACAAAAACAAACGTTATTGACGTATATGTAAATTTTCTGCGAAAAAAACTGGATAAAGATTTTTCACCGAAACTGATACATACGCAGGTGGGTATGGGATATATCTTAAAAGATCCATCTAATTGAAAATCCGAAACAAGATAACGCTGCTTTTTGCGCTGCTGGTAACGGCTATTTTATTGGTGCTGAATACATCCGTCTATTACCTTACTGTTGCAGAAAGAAAAAAGATATTTCAAAAACGGTTAAAAAGCCGTGCCAGTAACAGTGCCCAGATTTTTAGTTATTTCGGCGATAGCAGTATTAATATGCTTCGTAAGATTGATGACAGCTCTCTGGTTCTTCTCCCGGAGAAAAGTGTTGCCATACTAGATACCCTGGGTAATTCATTATATCAATACCAGGCGAAGAACGCCAAACCCCTCCTTCGCGATACCAGTTTAATGAAAGCTGTCAGGCGGTCGGGAGAAGAATTATTTAAAGATGGTCGCCGTGAAGGAGTAGCCCTAAATTACATTGACCGGAATAACAATTTTATCATTCTCGTTGCAGCTTTTGATGAAGATGGAGCACTAAGTCTTTTGGAATTGAGGCGGGTGCTTTTTCTAAGTCTCTTAATTGCGGTGCTGGCTACACTTATCATAGGATTTATATTCTCATCTCAACTGGTGCGGCCCATTAAAACCATCATCAACGATGTAAATAATATTTCATCACAAAATCTGTCAAAACGCCTCCAGGCAGGAAATGGCCAGGATGAATTGAATCAGCTTGCGAAGACCTTTAATGATCTTCTTAACCGGTTGCAGGATTCTTTTACGACACAAAGACGATTTATATCTAATGCTTCACATGAATTATCTACTCCGCTGACTTCGATCGCCAGTCAATTGCAGGTGACTTTACAAAAAGAAAGGGATTCCCGGGAGTATCAGCAGGTATTGCATTCCATACAGGAAGACGTGGACCAGATGCGTCAACTTACTAAAAATCTCCTGGAGATTGCCAAGGCAGGCTCGCAGGGAAGTATTGAATTAAATGATCTGCGGGCTGACGAATTGCTCTTAAAAGTAATCTCGGACGTCAAGCGGAGAAACAATACGTACACCGTGGATATGGAGTTTCTCAACCTGCCTATTGACGAAAGACAATGTATGCTATTTGGCAACTATGACCTCCTCTATAGTGCCTTCAAAAATATTATTGAGAATGGTTGCAAATACTCGACGGATAAAAAATCTTATGTAAGAATTTCCTTTGCGGAAAAAGATATTTTCATTGAAGTGGTCAACCATGGGGATATTATAACTGAACAGGAAATAGAACAAATTTTTCAACCCTTTTTTCGTGGCAGTAACGCAGAGGATAATAAAGGCTTCGGCCTCGGGTTGCCGCTTGCCAAACGAATTATTGCACTGCACAAAGGCGAGATATCAGTTGTTTCCGACGATGGCCAAACGAATTTCATGATCGTTCTCCCTTCATTAGTGGGCCAGGACATTCAATTTTAATCGACTTTTAATTCCGATTTAATGCCATTTTAAGCAAGCTGCTCCATCTTGCATCAGATATAAACTCTACTTGAAAACAGGCCTTGTAATGACGGATCTCGTACACTAAATGTTGGAATGAAAAGCGATCCTCAAAGTTGCTAATCATTCCAGCCCCGGTTTGAAACATTGATCCGTACCCGTTGGATACTACCTTGATCGTCCTTTGGGCTGTAACAGAAATGCCATGCAAAAGTTATTCAATAACATTCTCGTACCGGTACACTTGAACAAGGGAACTGAACAGATCATGGACAAAGCAATTGAATTTGCGAACCAATTGGATTGTCATGTTCATTTCCTTTTCAATCTGCGTGCGGGGCTATTGCCATGGGGGGCCAAGCGAAAGATTGAAGAGAAAAGAAAGAAGATTTATGAGCTGAAAGAGAGATTTCGAAAAAAAACCGGCAGCCGTCTAAAGCTTTTTTTCCAGGTGCGGGTGGATGACGTAAAGAACCAGATTGTGACATATGCCTGCACAAACGCGATCGATATGGTTTTGCTGGATAGTTATTTAAATGGATCCCACTTTTTAGATGATAATCTTGATCCGGGAAAACTGGCCTCTTATATTAATTGTCCTGTTTTAGCCGCCAGTCATTTTCCGGATGTCCCTCCATTAAAAACGATCGTGTTGCCGGTTGATCGTGTAGTTCCTGTCAACAAAGTCAGGATCGCTGTTTGCCTGGCTAAACAATTTGATTCATCCATACATCTTGTTGTCCTGGAAAATGATTCATCCCATCACGAAATGACGTGCATGCAGCGTGTTTTCGAACTCCTGAAGAACAATACTGACATCCCGGTTGCCTGTCAGACTGTGCAGGGAAAAAGCCTGAGAGATGGAGCCCTGCAATATAGCCAGTCAATGAAAGACAGTTTGATAGTAATGAACACGGGAAAGGAATCACCGGCGACCAGCTTTTTTGATAGATTGCAGTTTTTGTTTGGTAGTAAACATCGGACAGTGCCGGTAATGACAGTTGCTTAAAAACTTACAGTGTGTAGTAGTGTGTTGATAAAATACAGGCCCCCTTTTGGGGGCTTGGCTATTTATGTGATAGCTATGTGCAATGACCAGGTTAAGCCACACAAAGCAATAAAATCCATTATCGGCTTTGCCAGGCCCTTTTCAAAAAACGTAACCAGTTGCTATGCATGAAATTTTCAATATCTGCAGCTGAATAATCCCGCCTCTGCAACAATGCAGGAATTTTTTGCAGGTCGGCAATCGTTCCGAGGTCAAGGGGTGACTGTTCTTTTCCAAAAGCTCCATCCAGATCGGATCCGATACCGACATGAAGGCAATTCCCGGCTAACTGGCAGATATGATCGATATGGGCTATTATTTTCTCGAGATCACATTTCGTGCTTTCCGGTGTTGATATTCCTCTTTTCCATTCAGGAACTATCATCCATGCATCCAAAGCAACCCCAATAACAGCCTTTTTTTCAATCAATGCTTTTATCATTTCATCGCTAAATTGGCGATTGTGATTTACAAGGGCACGGCAATTATTATGACTGGCCCAGATGTGACCGTTGAAATGATCCAATGCCTGCCAGAATGCATCATCGCACAAATGTGTTGCATCAAGGATAATATTTAGTTCTTCCATTTTTTTTAACAGAGCCAGGCCATTAGCTTTCATTTTTCCCGTTGCGTCAGTTCCATTCGCATACCTGCCCGGGCCATAATGCGCCGGACCAACTGCACGAAGACCATATTGGTATGCGATCTCCAAATGCTCAATCGTTAAAAGTGAATCGGCCCCTTCCAAACTCAGAATATACCCGATAGGTTTTTTATCAACCGGCTGATCGTTCAACCATAAACTAATATGTCTTTCCAATCCATCAATGTCCCTTATCATTACCATTTCACTTTCCTCTTCCATCGTTTTATACCATGCTAACTGTGCCTGGGTTTGCGCCCATGCCTGTTCCGGTGAATTCCAGCCAGGCAAAGGGTTTCCCGGTTCAACATATCTTGCAATCTGGGTGGCTACAACCAAACCAATATTTCCTTTTCTCAGTTCAGGCAACGCGACAATCCCATTTGCCC
>JANWHX010000217.1 GCA_025450235.1 Chitinophagaceae bacterium
GAACCGGCGATTGATAAAGCGCTGGAAGTATTAAACAATTTACATCAGAAAGGTATTGATGAAAATTCATTGAGCTCCGCTAAGAACTATGTAAAAGGCCAGTTTCCTCCCCGTTATGAAACATCAGGTCAATTAGCGGGATTGCTTACCCAAATGTTCTGGTACAATTTTGATGAGTCATTCATCAATAATTTTCAAAAGAACGTGGACGGGCTGACTGTTGAAAAATCTAAACAGATCATTGCGAAATATTTTCCTAAAGACAAATTGCAATTTGTCATGGTAGGCAAATCGGCTGATATAAAAAAGATAGCGGAAAAATATGGGCCGGTGACTGAGGTGCAAATCAAAGAGGATGTAAAAAAAGCATTTTAAGTAAAGAATGGAACGCGAAGGCCACAAAGCTAACACAAAGAACACGAAGAATTTGCTACGGGAGTCATGAAGGCGTGCTAAAAGCCAGGGATAAACTTCGTGTCCTCGTGGTTCTTCGTGGTATTTGTGCTCCAGAATTTTTTTTTCAGTTTGTGTTCTCTAGGCTCTAAAAAAGTAAACCCCCATGCATGAAGCTACAGTTCTGGGCCATTGGAAAAAATAATGAACCATATGTAAAGTCAGGTGTAGAAGAGTTTACAGGCCGCATTGGCAAATATTTTAAAGTCGAATGGAATATTATTCCCGTTCCAAAAAATGCGGGTATGCTAAGCGAAATGGATCTGAAGAAAAAAGAAGGAGAGATTATACTGGACTGGCTGACCAAAGACGATCACCTCGTGGCATTAGACGAACGAGGTAAGCAACTTACTTCAGTAAAGCTGGCAGACTTTATACAGGCAAGGGCCAATGCCAGCACAAAGCGCCTCGTCTTTGTGATTGGTGGTGCTTTTGGATTGGATGAAATGATACTGAAAAAAGCAAACTTTATTTGGAGCTTATCTGAACTCACATTTCCTCATCAACTCGTAAGATTGATACTTGCCGAACAGGTATACAGGGCCTGTACTATTATCAAAAATGAAAAGTATCATCATTCATAAAATCTCTATATTCGGGAAACCGAATAAATAGCCATGGAATTTTCCCTTACGCTCATAATTGTCATCATTACGTGCCTGATATCTCTTGGCGGTTTTAATAATCAGCGATTGATCGACGATCTGATCTTTTATCCTCCCGCCATCACGCAACGAAATCAATGGTATCGTTTTTTTAGTTGCGGCCTTATCCATGCCGACGCCGGACATCTTATCTTCAATATGCTTTCACTCTATCTTTTTGGTGAATTTGTAGAAAAATCTTTTGTTTTCGTGTTTGAGGAAAAAGGTAAAGTCCTTTACCTTGTCATGTATGTGGTGGCACTGTTCGTATGCCTGCTGCCCACATTTGCCAAGCATAAAGATGATTATTATTACCGGAGTCTTGGCGCATCCGGTGCAGTAAGCGCCGTTATATTTGCTGGTTTGTTACTGGAGCCAAGAAACAGGGTTGGCTTTTTTATAATCCCGCCGATTATTCCAGGTTATATTTTCGGACCGCTATACCTGATCATTTCTACAGTTTTGGAAAAAAAGTCAAGGGACAATGTCAACCATTCTGCTCATATCTGGGGGGCCATTTTTGGAATTGCATTCGTAATCGTCATGGCTGTGGCTTTAAAGACAGACTACCACCCTCTCCAACAATTTATTTTGAAAGTGAAAAGCGACTTAGGCATGTAATTTTATTGTAAGCACCCTGGTTGTTTTATCAGTTATCTTAAACCTGTCGTCAATTCGATGACCAACAACCCACACGATCTTTCTATTCATTTCGATCACCCATATTTTTTCCTTAGCCGTCCTGGATAGTTTCTGATCAATAAAAAACCGGGAAAGTTTCTTTTTCTTTTTCATCCCAAGCGGATAGAAATAGTCGCCAGTTTTCCATTGGCGAAGAAGTAAGGGAAACTGAATTTCGGTTGCGTCCAAACAGGCAGCATGGTAGTTGACAATCGGGTCCCGGGCCCTTGTCTCGTTCAATTCGAGAAACCCTCCCGGGAAATTTACGTGATTATTTTTCCGTTCAATGACAATGTTTTCTGCTGACCCGGACAATATGGGAGTTATGATAAACCAATGACGATGTTTGATGATCCGGTAATTATCCCGTAAAGAATCAATATAGCTGCCCGAGTCAGCATTTGCCAGTTTCAGCACCTCGTCTATTTGTTTTTCCGAAAATCCATGGCCGGAAATGATTTCATAAATGAGCGCTTTATTGGAGTATCCTAAAAGTTGCCTCACAGGGATGTGTATCTCGTCGCCTTTTTGTTTGCAGAGTTTCTTTTTGATTTTATCAACTGAGACCTTGTAAAGGGCTTCAATCTCTTTGAATCTTTCAATATTATCCTGCAGGTTTTCTTTTACCTGGGGATAAACCTTACTGATACCAGGGATAATCTCATTGCGAAAAAAATTGCGGGTATATTTCGAGGATTGATTGGAAGAATCTTCGACAAAGTTCAGTTGGTTATCCCTGGCAAAAGCAACCAGTTCATCTTTAAAAAAAGGGAGCAGGGGTCTTCGTATATAAAATGTCTGCACAGCAAAACTCCCGGTACTGCCTGATAATGGAATACCGGTCAGACCGTGCAAACCTGTACCCCTGAAAAAATTCATTAAAACCGTTTCGATATTATCATCGGCATGATGAGCCGTTAATACGAAGGTCTTGCTTTCAGGAACATAAACGTGCCATTCCGGAACAGAGCTTGCCTCATCATTCTCATTCTTATGAGGAGGCAAATACAATTTATATAACATATTATAGAACCAATCGTAGCGCAACTCTCTTGCAGCTTCCTGTACAGATACCTTTCTCCTGGCTGCATGATTTTCTGTATCAAACTTCTTAACCTTAACTTCAACCTTATATTTCACTCCCAGCTCTCTTACAAACTTCTCATCTCTCTCACTTTCTTCTCCTCTCAATTGAAAATTGCAGTGCGCAATCATGAAATCATACCCGGCCTGTTTGCATAGTTCACACAACACCACAGAGTCTACTCCCCCGCTGACCGCAAGCAGGAGCTTGTCTTTTGCTGAGAAGAGATTGTTATTATTTATAAACCCGCTGAATCGTTGAAGCAGACTCATTTTATTTATGGGGATAAAAAATTGTCACTCACTTTTAAAAAATTAATTCTTCATAAGCTCCTCTCAACTCTCCATACGCATGATTGTTTCCTGCTTTCTTTGCTTCTTCCATTCCTTTTTCATAGACTTTAACGGCCGCATCATTGTCTCCTTTTCTTTCCAATAACCTGGCAAGGTGATAATAAGAACCGATATAACCCGGCTCGCGGTTCAAAACAATTTCAAATAATCTTCTCGCCTCTTCATCATTACCCAGCTTAATATACTCCAACGCCAGGGCATGCTGCAAGAAACTATCTTCTGGTGTTTCTTTCAAAAACTCTTTTAGTTTTTCAATTCTATCCAACTCAAAAATTATTAATCAATAATTATTATTTGTTAATTCCCTTCGCTATCTTTGTGTTAGTTGCATAAACAACTACTTTACCTCACCCCGTCCCTCTCCATGAATGGAGAGGGGGTAAAACGAGTATTAATGAAGATCTTAGTTTGTATAAGTAAAACGCCGGACACCACGGCAAAAATAGCTTTCACCGATAACAACACGAAATTCGATACCAATGGCGTACAATGGATCATAAATCCATATGACGAATGGTATGCCCTGGTTCGTGCAATTGAATTAAAAGAAAAAGACTCCTCATCGGTCATCCATCTCATAACAGTTGGCGGGGCCGATACAGAGCCGATTATCCGCAAGGCCCTTGCATTAGGTGGCGATGAAGCTATACGTGTAAATGCCGATAGTCATGATAGCTTTTATATCGCTTCTCAAATCGCCGGGGTGGCAAAGCAGGGTGCTTATGATCTTATTTTCACCGGCAAAGAAACAATCGACTATAATGGCTCATCAATTGGCGGAATGGTGGCTGAATTACTCGATCTTCCCTATGTTTCATTGGCGACCAAATTTGAGTTGAGCGGTACAAAAGCAACGATCAGTCGTGAAATAGAAGGTGGCGAAGAAATCTGCGAAGTGGACCTCCCCGTAGTAGTCAGCGCACAAAAAGGGATGGCAGAGCAGCGAATACCGAATATGCGCGGTATAATGGCGGCGAGGACAAAACCATTAAAGGTAGTTGAACCAACTGCCGTAAATGCCCTTACAATGGTTGCCGGTTTTGGTTTGCCCCCTGCAAAGGCAGGAGTGAAATTAGTTTCACCTGACAATGTAGAAGAACTGGTCAGGCTCTTACATGAAGAATCAAAGTCATTTTAATTACAACCGAATCTGAAATAAATTATGTCTGTCTTAGTATTTATAGATACAGCTGAAGGTCATGTAAAAAAAGCTTCCTTGGAAGCCTTAAGTTACGGCGCTAAAGTGGCTGAAAAGCTTGGCGAAACTGCCGAAGGTGTTGTACTGGGTTCTGTCACCGAAGATCTTGCTGCCCTGGGTAAATATGGAGTAAAGAGAATTCACCAGGTCAGCAATAAAACACTTGATCATTTTGATCCGCAGGTAGACACAAATGTGATTGCACAGGTGGCTGAAAAAACTGGTGCGAAAGTGATCGTATTTGCAAACAATGTGGATGGCAAAGCGATTGCGCCCCGATTGTCCGCCCGGTTGAAAGCAGGATTAGTTTCCGGGGCAGTAGCTCTTCCCGATACAAGCAATGGCTTCACGGTAAAGAAAAATGTATTCTCAGGTAAGGCTTTTGCGAATATTACAATTCAAACAGAAATCAAGATCATCGCTCTTAGTCCAAATGCTTACCAGGTTGTAAGCGGTGAAGGAACTGCCGAAGTGGTGGCCTTTGATGCCACTGTTAATGCGGGTAAAATAAAGGTCACCCATGTAACGAAGGCAAGCGGTGAAGTTCCGTTGACAGAAGCGGAAATAGTCGTGAGCGCAGGCCGTGGTATGAAGGGACCGGAGAACTGGGGCATGGTTGAAGAATTGGCAAAAACGTTACATGCTGCTCTTGCCTGCAGCCGTCCCGTGGCTGATGCGCATTGGCGTCCGCATAATGAACATGTGGGACAAACAGGAATTGCCATTGCGCCCAATTTATATATAGCTATCGGTATCTCGGGAGCTATCCAACATTTGGCAGGAGTAAACAGGAGTAAGGTCATCGTAGTAATTAATAAGGATCCCGAAGCTCCTTTCTTCAAAGCTGCTGATTATGGTATTGTGGGTGATGCTTTTGAGATCGTGCCTAAATTTACCGCGGCAGTAAAAAAACTAAAGGGTGTCGCCTGATTCCGGTAAGAATGAATTATTGTTGACCCGGGGGGATATACTATTCAGTTTGAATCTTGGTTCACAGCAGCGAAACTTCGATATAAAAAAGTGGATTTTTCTCAATTATTGTTTTGTGTAAAAGCAGTAGTTTCGTGGGATATTTATGAAGAAAATAGAGCTGGAAATAGTGGCCCTATCACACAGTATTACCCAAACCCACTCCTACGCAGTGGTGCTTGGCGAGGTGAACGGCCTTCGACGATTACCGATCGTTATAGGTGGATTTGAAGCGCAGGCCATTGCGGTCGCATTAGAAAAAATGCATCCAAGCCGGCCACTCACGCACGACCTTATGAAGAATTTCCTGAATGCCTTTGCCATTGATCTGCATGAGATCATCATCTGTGATCTCCAGGAAGGCATCTTTTATTCCAAACTGGTATGCGCATCTGAAAACGACACTATCGAAATTGATTCAAGGACCTCTGATGCCCTGGCCTTAGCTGTCCGTTTTGGTTGCCCTATTTATACCTATGAAAATATCCTCGAAAGTGCCGGAATACTAATGGAAGACACAGGCACCTCCACAGGTAAAAAGAAAAAGGCGAAACAGGAAGTCGTGGTAGAGGAACAGGGCGCCGCGGGCGGTAATGAAGACCTCAAAACCATGACACTTGAAGAATTGAATTCGCTTTTGAGTGAAGTCCTCGAAGGTGAAGACTATATCCGGGCGATTGCGATTCGTGATGAAATAAACAGCCGCAAAAAGAACCGTTGATTGCGCTGATCCAACCCCTTCCGAATAAATTGTTCAGGGGGATTATACTGATGAACCCGTTCAACTTTCATTTATTCACATCATTTCAACCATGCAAATCAAAGTAGTCAGTGGTCACCTTCCCTAATTGCAAGATCAATCTTGGCCTCAACATTATCCGTAAACGAAGCGACGGGTTTCATGATCTTGAAACTGTTTTTTACCCTCTTGCCTTTCATGATGTGCTTGAAATAATCGTTGCCGGCGAAAATGATGTGCAGTATAGTGATACTATTTTCACGACAACAGGAATTCCGGTCGAAGGAAGCAATGAATCCAACCTTTGCATTAAAGCTTATGCCTTACTTAAAAAAGAATTTCCCCGGATTAAGGGCATCAAAATGCATTTGCATAAGGCAATTCCTTCAGGAGCCGGGCTTGGGGGCGGCAGTGCCGACGCGTCTTTTACATTAAAGCTGGTAGACCGGATATTTAAACTTAACCTTACAACAAATCAATTTAATGATTACGCCTCACAACTTGGAAGTGATTGTCCGTTCTTTATGGTAAATAAACCCTGCTTTGCTACCGGAAGAGGTGAGCAACTCGAAAAAATAACTATTGATCTCAATTCATACAAATTTGTCCTGGTAAACCCGGGGATTCATGTTCATACCGCAAATGCATTTGCACAAACCACTCCTGCCCTTCCCGTCAAATCAATAAAACGGATCGTTCAGCAACCGGTGACAACCTGGAAGGGAATATTAAAAAATGATTTCGAAGACTCTGTCTTCAAACAGTTTCCCGAGATAAAAAAGATCAAAGATGAATTATATGATGCGGAAGCTGTTTATGCATCGATGAGCGGAAGCGGAAGTACCGTATATGGAATTTTTAAAAAAGAAAAAAAGGTGAATTTATCTTTTCCGGCTCATTATTTTGTGCGTGAGTTCATAAACCCGTGAGGTATTTTAAAACCAAGCTGATTCCCGGCATGAGACTGCGAACCTTAAACTTATAAGGTTTGAGAAAGCAGTTACAATTCCAGGAATGATAAATACACAGAAAACCTATAAGGTTTTATAAAGCAAGTACAATACCCGGAATGATAAAAATAAACCTTATAGGTTTCATCAACGCAATTACTCAGCCAGTTTCAACAATGCATCCAGGTCAAGAGCCTCAGTTCCCATTTGCACCCTTCCATTGGAATCTACGGGCCAATCTTCTTTTGGTCTATCCCAATACAATTCCACGCCGTTCTCATCGGGGTCATTTAGATAGAGAGCTTCCGACACTCCATGATCAGACGCACCGGTAAGCGGATAGCTTGCATCCATCAACCTTTTCAATGCAACCGCAAGGTCTTTCCGTTCAGGATATAATATAGCTGTATGAAAAAGACCGGCCGCACGGACGGGTGCCGGGGGCGCATTCTTGCTGTACCAGGTATTCAACCCGATATGATGATGGTATCCCCCTGCGGAAATAAATACAGCATCAGATCCATAAAATTGCTGTACTTCAAACCCGAGAAGGTCACGATAGAATTTTAAAGACCGCTCAAGATCAGCTACTTTAAGGTGGACGTGACCAATGCGTGTGTTTGGCGGAATTGTGTAGGACATATCCTGGTAATGAAGGCACAAGGTACAGGAAATGAATAAACTTGTGAGTCGTTTCGTATGAGGTATGCCACGGAAAACGTATCTTGCATGAAATTTCGCAGCATCAAATTCAACACGCTCATATCATCCTTTCTCGGTAACAACCTTGATCTGCTGAATCATCGAAGATAATGTCGGTTGGGAGACCTGGGCCCGGAGTCGGGAGGCAGGTCGGTAGTCCGGAGTCTGATCACTCATTTTTTCCCTTATTACTTATTACTTTTTACTTATTACATTTTATGCAATCAACTATTAATAAAGACATGCTATCAAAGACACAATATTATCTCGAGCTTGAAGAACAATACGGAGCACATAATTATCATCCCGTTCCAGTTGTATTGAACAGAGGTGAAGGGGTGTATGTCTGGGACGTAGATAATAAACGGTACTACGATTTCCTGAGTGGCTATTCGGCGATCAACCAGGGCCATTGCCATCCGAAGATCGTGAAAGCATTCATGGAGCAGGCGCAACGACTGTCATTGACAAGCCGTGCATTTCATAGCGATATGCTTGGAGAATATGCGAAGTTTATCACCAATTATTTCGGATACGACAAAGTTTTGCCGATGAATACCGGTGTAGAAGCGGTAGAGACCGCCATTAAACTTTGCCGTAAATGGGCCTATGAAATAAAGGGCATTGAAAAAAATAAAGCCACAATCGTGGTTTGCGAAGGAAACTTCCATGGCAGAACCACAGGTGTTATTTCTTTTAGCACCGATGTGGCCTCAAACAGGAATTTTGGTCCATACCTTCCGGGATTTACAGTCATTCCTTATAACGATGCTGGTGCATTGGAAAAGGCATTGGAGGATAAGAATGTGGCAGGATTTCTTGTAGAACCCATACAAGGTGAAGCCGGTGTAATACTTCCCGATAACGGATACTTAGCAAAGACAAAGGAAATGTGTACGAAAGCCAATGTGCTTTTCATTGCTGATGAAATACAAACAGGCTTATGCAGAACGGGACGGATGCTCGCTTGTGATCATGAAAATGTAAGACCTGATATCTTAATCCTGGGAAAGGCATTAGGCGGTGGAATGTTGCCGGTTAGCGCTGTCTTAACAGATGACGAAATAATGCTTACGATAAAACCGGGTGAACATGGTTCTACATATGGAGGCAATCCTCTTGCATGCAGAACGGCAATCGTTGCCCTGCAGGTTTTAAAAGAAGAAATGATGGCTGAAAATGCAGTGGCCATGGGTGAACTGCTTAGAACTGAATTGAACAATCTCCATTCAAAACATATTGGCCTTGTTCGGGGCAAGGGATTATTGAATGCAATTGTAATTCGTCATACTAATAAAGAAGCTGCCTGGGATCTATGTCTTCAATTGAAAGAAAATGGATTACTCGCAAAACCGACACACGGCGATAAGATACGTTTTGCACCACCGCTTATTATTACAAAAGAGCAGATAATTGAGTGCGCCCGGATCATTGGCAAATCCTTATCTTGCCTTGATTAATTAAGAAAAGATGCTGGATGCTGGATGCTGGATGCTGGATGCTGGATGCTGGATGCTGGATGCTGGATGCTGGATGCTGGATGCTGGATACTGGATACTAGATACTGGATATTAGATATTAGAAACAATACTGTAGATACAAGGTACGAGGAATCAACAACCGGGAATCAATATGGACACAGCGCCTCATCATGAAGAACACCTGAAAAGCAGTGACGCTATCAGGGACATCGTAATCGGGATGAGTGACGGACTTACGGTTCCCTTTGCATTGGCTGCCGGCCTGAGCGGCGCCGTTGATTCCACCCATATCATTGTTATCGCCGGTATCGCGGAAATTGCTGCAGGTTCAATTGCCATGGGACTTGGTGGCTACCTCGCGGGTAAAACCGAGCAGGATCATTATAATAGTGAAGTGAGGCGGGAATATTATGAAGTGGAAAACCTGCGCAATAATGAGCTCGAGGAAACAAAAGAATTTTTCGCGAATATTGGTTTAAGTGAAGATTTGCAGAACAGGGCCACCGAAGAAATTTCTAAAGACAAAAAGCAATGGGTTGACTTTATGATGAAGTATGAATTGGGCCTGGAAAAGCCCGATCCAAAACGAGCAACCAAATCTGCTTTGAATATCGGCTTGTCATATGTCGTTGGAGGGTTAGTTCCATTAAGTCCATATTTCTTTGTGGAATTACCGGAAGACGGATTAAAGATATCAGCGGCGGTAACGTTGCTTTGTCTTTTTGTTTTCGGATTTTTTAAAAGCAAGATGACGGGAGTTAATGCCTGGTCAGGTGCCCTGCGCGTAATGCTGATCGGGGCAGTCGCGGCTGCTGCGGCATTTGGAGTGGCGAAGTTGTTTGAAGGTTAGGATGGTTGATGGGGTTGTTGAATGAATGTGAAAAATATTCAACCCCTTCGGGGTTGCTAGCTTCTCTTTATTCCCTGACCGTGAGTTTTACTCACGGTTATTAATATTAAAGTCCTTCGGACTTTTTTTCTGCAGATTAAAATTCGACTAACACTAGAAATAAAGCCCGAAGGGCTTTAATGTGAATAACCCCTGATGCAATCAGGGGAATGTAACGACTTACATGCCATCAACCCTGAAAGGGTTGAATTGAGATCAATTCGGTCGGAAAATGTCAATGTGAAGATTTGAGACATTCAACCCCTACGGGGTTGCTAGCTCCTCTCGATTCCTTGACCGTGAGTTTTACTCACGGTTATTAAAATTAAAGTCCTTCGGACTTTTCGTCTAATAGCAACAACTATGACTAAATCTTATACTCTTAATCGATTTCATCGAGTTGCCAGTTGCTCCATTCATTGACCCTGAGTCTTACCTACGGTTATTAATATTAAAGTCCCTCGGGCTTTATTTCTGCAGATTGAAATTCGACCAGCATTACAAATAAATAAAGGGCCGTTTCCTGGAACGGCCCTTCAGAAGAAGTTCGGCACACTCGTTATTGTACAATAAACATGTTCACAAGATGATTACCGGAGCTGGTTAACTGAAGGCGATATAATCCAGCTGTTAATACCGGCAAGTTAATTGATTCAGTTAGTGATCCACCATGGTGGTTGAAAGTCCTGGCATAAACTTGCTGCCCGATACTATTAATCACCCGGATCGTGTATTGACCCTTTACCAGGTTATTTGCCTGGTAGCTGAGCCTTCCATTGGTTACAGGGTTTGGATATAGAAATAGTTGAGTAGCTCCGCCGCGGATATCGACTCTTACAATGATACTGGATTGACTGTTGCCCGAAGATTCAAATGATCTTATCCTGTAATAATTGGCGCCGGCTAATGGATTTGCATCTATAAAACTATAGTTAGCATTGCCACTATTATTCGATCTTGCCTCCACCCTGCCGACAGTAAAAAAGTTTGTTCCATCAGCCGAACGTTCTATGTTGTACTGAACGATCTCCAATTCGGTAACGTTGGTCCACTCTACTTTGATATTATTCGATTGCTGAGTTGCCTTTATGCTGTTTAATGTGACCGGCAATGTGGTTAACAAACCATAGCCAAAAGTTATCGGGCTAAAGCTGTTTATATTTCGAGACTTGACCTGGCCCGAAGGAGTATTGCCGGGTAATATCCCCGCCCCCAGGTTCTCGTCCTTCCAGCAAGTCCCGGTATAATGAGCAACTGTAATTGCTTTTGATCCGTCCGGGTTAGCCGCAATTGATGTTCCATCGGTCCAGTTACTATTGCTGACTGCCTGGTTATAATTCAACCGGATCTGTGCGGCAGCAGAGCCTGCGGTTCTTTGTACATCCCAGTATTCATTCCTGGTGTAAGCCTGTAGCCTTGCAGGATCGCAGCCGGGCGAAGTTGTGTTGATACCGCTGTTAAAATACTCCACACTGAACGATGAAGGATCTGCCGATGCAGCAATAACATCAACAGGTTTATAATTACCCCCGCCTTTTCCAATCGGGAAAGTATAAACAGCAGCACTGCTGGTTTGGCGTACGAGTGGCCCATCAATATATGAAGCGGAAGATCCTCCGGCTACAGATGCATTTGCTGTCAGGGTAATCAGGTTCGACGGAGTCGTCGTGACAATTGTATTGATGAGTGACAGTGTTCCGTTGATCACTGAGGGTCCGCTTGTAACCTTATCTGAGGAACCACTAATGATAACATTGAAATAATCGGAACGTCCATTTATTGTCTGCGCACCCGCCGTCGACTTATACTCAATTGTAGAAGCGGGACCCAGCACTAACGTTCCTGTATTGGTAAACATGCCCGAAAGGCCGCCGAGATGTTCCAATTCTGCTTTTCCGTTTATAACCACTGAAGTAGTTCCGCCTAACTGCGCGAAGATATTTAAAGCCGAAATTAATGAGCCCTCAATCGTCAGGCTGCTTCCGTTGATAGTCTTGTTATTGAGTAAAGTTGTCACAGAGGTTGCTGCTATGTTCATCCCGGCCGTATTCAATGTTAATGATCCTGTTCCGCCAAGAACTGCCGTGGCGCCATTAATTATAAATGGCCCCGAAGCAGGATCCTGTGTTATATTTCCCGTTCCCTTAATTCCATTTCTGAATATTTTGGCACCGGCTGCAACAAAACCGATATTTCCATTCGCTTCCAAAACTCCATTGATAACTGTATTATTTGTGCCCCCTGCCGATGAAATATTGGCGGTAGTTCGGAAGACAGGACTAGTTGTGGCATTTACATTAGGAAAGAAGGTTACTCCGCTCGCTGCGAATGCAGAGGTAAGTGTATACTCAAGTATCGAAGCGTCCTGGTAGATATAATTGGAAGAGTTAGCTCCTGCACCATTCCCGGTATAACCTGTTCTTGATACCCGTAAGATGCCGCCACTATTAATATTCACGACAGGCGTTCCGGTTCCAAATGCCGGGCCGGCTGTAGTTGCGAGTGTAAATACAGCTCCATTCTGAATCGTGATATCATCCCCGTTGCCGTCGCGGATAGTAAATATGCCGGCAGTATTTGTAAGCACCCCGCCATTCGCGATCACGACCTGGTCAGCAGAGATTGCTGATGAAATTGTAACAGTATGTCCATTGCGGATGGTAATCGTATTGGCAGATTCATTGGGAACAAGGGTGGCCGCTATCCAATTTGAATTATCCGGTGACGATTCCCATGTGGAAGCCACATTCCAATCCCCACTGGTGGCGGACCGGAAATAGTCGGTATTCCCGGAACTAATTTGTATATCAAAAGGATTACTCGCTACGGTCCAGTCCGGAGTTGTTGTCCTTTTCGCATTTAATATCAATCCTGTTCCTGATGTTGTATGCGTTATTGTAGAAAAGGTGGCCAGGCCATTGACGGATGCGACATCAACAGGAGAACCTGATAAACTACCTGTTGATGTAATTCGTATTAGTTCACTGAAGATAGTATCCCTGTTCCCGTTTACATCATTAGCACTTACCGTCACGGCCGGATTCATCGCGACATTGATACCCGTAGAGCCTGGTGGTTGTTGCGCAAAATCTAATCTTGTAGCGACAACCCAGACAATGTTCCTGTTCGAACCCGAACTATCCACCTGGTTGGGTGCGATGCCTGAGCTCCCGCTAAGAGCGGTGGTGACGCCGAAGGTTTTAACCTGGAATTCAAATTGCTTACCATGAATATGGGTTGGAAGGTTACCACTCAACGATGTCTTTAACCATATTTTCAGGGAATAAGATTTATTTCCATTGTCTGCCACATAACCAATATCACCGGAGTTCAGATTAGCCAGGGCTGCAAAAGTAATATTAGTTGGGTTCACGGTTCCGGTGGCGCTGGTAATACCATCAAACAATTGAGCGCCGGCGATGACCTGGGTCCAGTCGGCAAGATAACTATGATTGTTTGGCCCCTTATTAATAACAAACTGATTTATCAACGTTGGATTGGCATCATCAGCGAAGCCATCCTCATTGATCACAAAACTGTAATTTGTTATGGAGGCGCCGGCAGAATTAATCAGCGACGAGACGGTAGGCGGTGCATCCGGGCCGCTGGTAATAGTTGATAGGCCAGCCGGTGTACCCATCGTGGCGGTAA
>JANWHX010000218.1 GCA_025450235.1 Chitinophagaceae bacterium
AACTCCCATTCCTGTTGTGGTGTCAGGTCACGATAGTTCGGCACTCTTTTATAATGCGAATGGGCGACGAGGTTCATGACGTCTTCTTCCAGGTTGGCGCCGGTACAGCTGATGATATCGACTTTGCCCTGCCGGATCATTTCAGCAAATGAAATTCCGAGTTCACCGGTACTCATGGCGCCTGCCAGTGTCACCATCATTTTGCCCCCTTCACTCAAATGTGTTTCATATCCTTTGGCTGCATCCATCAATGCGGCTGCATTGAAGTGGCGATAATGATGCTCAATAAATTGTGATACCGGTCCTTTGCTCATAGTAGGAGTTTTAGCACCGCCTTCTGACCTGCCGCGGCAGGGACCATGCGGATAAGAGCGGCAAATGTACGGCTTTAGTAAAAAGTCCTTAGAGTAAGACAAAAATTTGAACCACATATAAGGACATAGTGCACAATAGAAAGAAACACATCGGCTTGCCTCTGTCAAGTAGGTTTTCTATCCACGCCTTTCGGTCCGAAGGACTCCTTTGGAGCGGGACAAGTTGTGAAACCTTAGGTGTTCTATGTCCTGCCGTGCCTGCGCTACTGCTCCGGCCTTGCTTCGCCGTAGCTACGCGAAGGCACAGCAGGCAGGTGTGATTCAAAAAATTAAGGGCACTGATGATGTGCCCTTTCATTTCCGCAAATTTATCTGGTTTATTTTTTTATTTTTTCCTTAACCAGTTCTGTGATCTCACCCAGGCTATTCAACCGGACCCTGTATCTTTTATCTTTTTGTTCCAATACTACTCTATAGCTGGCACCATCGATATTAGTAATTTCTTTTACTTCTATCACGCTTGATCCACCGAACCTGCTATCGAGGCCTTGAATAACCACAAGAGGCAATTGGCTATAAAAAAGATTACGCACTGTTCCCAGGAATTCAGCATCCTTGTCGAAAAAGCTTTCTGCGCCGATGCCATTCAATACAAAAGTTACCCGGAGATACCCATCGTCCAGGCTTGTCCATTTTACGTGCTGCGCGCCGGCGAATCGTTGCGCAAATATTTTTTCTGCGCGGGGATCAGTGTCTGTTGCGTTTGCCAGCAAAGGAGTGACTCCTGTTGCTAATACTACTGCTAATGTTACAATTAAACTTTTCATGATTCATGGTTTACTTTTTAATGATATTTATTTGATGTCTCAAAATTATTTATGGTTACTGCATGCAACAAGCGAATTAGGATTGATGGTGCCCTATGTTAAAGATTATAACAACCTGTAGCATTTATGCACGTAAAGGAAAACCCCGTCTCATTGAAGATAACGGGGCTTGTTTTACCACACACCAAAACTAACTGCTTATGTAACCGATTATGCTTTTGTTTTTTTCTGATACGTTTTCCAGCTTTCATTTCCGGTTGATTTCAATACGACCCTTGAGTCTCCATTTTCAAGAGTAATATAGTAACCGGTTCCTTCGCTGTTTGACACCTCAAACAGGTCAGAGATCCAGTAATTGCTATAATCTTTCTTTAAACCTGCCTGTAGGCTGATAGGCAGATCCAATGAACTGATGTACCGGGTTAATCCCATCAACTCAGCTTCTGCGCTGTAAAATGCATACACATGCTGATCGTTGAATACGAATGCGACTTTGTAATAATTGTTACTTTCAGTCCATACTACTTCTTTTGCACTGGCAAATTCGGTGTTAAATGCGTCCAGTACTTTTGAGCTTACTTTTACTTCCCCGGCGAATGAACTTAATGTGCTAAGTGCTATTGCCAGTGTTACGATGATCTTTTTCATTTCTGAATTATTTATTGGTTTTTGATTTTTGTTGTCAAACATTTTCATTTGGTAAGTATGACGCAGTAAAAGTATGTTAGGTTACACCCGGCTACAAGCTAATTGTGAAGGATGGGTAGTACTGTTAAACACGATTAACTGTAATTAACGCACGTTAGCCGCACATCATCGTAATGTAACCGCTTGTAACAGAAAAAGCTGTCTTGCCAAAAATGATTTGTCAATGTCCTTTAATATTTAGATATTTGTCTAAATATACAATGAGTCAATTGCAAATATGAATAGCGTATTTAAAGCACTAAACGATCCCACAAGGAGGCAAATACTGGAATTGTTGCAGGAAAAAGACCTGACAGCAGGGGAAATAGCCGAACAGTTCAAGATATCCTTTCCCAGTATCTCCCATCATTTGGATCTTTTAAAACAGGCAAAACTGGTCAGTGCTGAAAAAGACGGGCAATATGTATATTATTCTTTGAATACGACGGTGGTAGATGAGATCATGAAGTGGCTCTTACAATTCAAAAGCAAAAAGAAATAATATAACATGAAACCGATACTTAAAAGGCTTATTTGGCTGATCATGGCCGTCCCAGCTATTTACCTGGCCATTATATGGAACAAGTTGCCGGAAAAAGTAGTTATGCATTACGACCTCGGGGGAAACCCGGACAGGTACGGCAGCAAAAGCGAACTGATAATTATGGCTGTCGTACTTATTGCTGTGAATGCATTGACATATCTACTCTTAACCAATATGTACAGGATCGATCCGAAAAAATATGCCGCAGAAAATAAAGACAGGTTGAACAGCATCGCTTTGGCCGTTTCAATTTTCATAACCGCTCTTTTGTGTGTTATTATTTATAGCAGCCTGGATGGAAGCGTAAAACTAAGCATGGGCCTGGTTTTTTCGGGAGTTGGCTTATTGTTTGCCGTTATCGGAAACTATTTGCCTAACCTGAAACCAAATTATTTTGCGGGTCTACGTCTGCCATGGACCCTGGAAAATGAAGACAACTGGAGAAAAACTCACCGCCTGGCAGGAAAACTATTTTTTTCCGGCGGACTAATACTTGCTATTATCTGTCTGTTTACATCACCCATTGCCTCCATTATTATTTTCTTTGCGGGTACAATGATTATCACGATTATTCCCTGTGTGTATTCTTACAAATTGTATAAGAGACAGAAGATAAAAGGGAATTGACGGCAGCCTTTCATCATGAAAGTGTTTTCTTTAATTCGCAAATAAATGCCACGGAATCACCGAATAAAACCGTATTAATGTTTTTCGTGGCTGCCCGCCTGAATAATTCAGTCGGGCAGGTGTGGCAAAAATCAAATCCGATAAATATCCGGTGACACACTACCGGATTAACCAAAAAATAAAATTAAAATGCTTTGAATAACTTTAGACATCATTTCTTAATCACCTATTTAACCCGGTAAAACTATCAACTACCTGGCCCATGCATATCTTTCTTTCAACGAGCCGGAAACCCTCGTCGGTAATCTTATAAGCGATTTTGTCAAGGGTAAAAAGAAATTTGACTATTCAAAAGGCATTCAGCAGGGCATCACCCTTCACCGGCTGATCGATACATTTACAGACAGCCATGAAGCCACGAAAGAAGCCAAAGAAATATTCCGTCCACATTATCGTTTATACAGTGGCGCCTTTGTAGATGTATTATATGATCATTTTTTAGCAATGGATGAAAATGAATTTTCTGAAAATTCTCTTTATGAATTCTCCTTACAGGTATATGGTATTCTTGAAAATAACCAGTCACAGTTTCCGGAGAAATTTGCAGCCATGTTTCCCTATATGAAGAATTACAACTGGCTTTTTAACTACCGGACACTGCACGGGACAAAAAAAAGTATGGGTGGAGTTGTCCGCAGGGCCACGTATCTTACAGAAAGCGAAACCGCTGCCGATTTATTTGAAAAGCACTATCAACCTTTACAGCAATGTTATCGTCAATTCTGGAAAGACCTGAAGCCTTTTGCCAGGGAGCAGTTTGATAGTATGATGAACGCCGGTAATAACGTGTAAACTGTCACCGGCTAATGGTTGAATCCACTATTTTTGCAAATACATTATTTATGAAAAAAACATTTTGCCTCGCTCTCGTACTCTCCATTTATTTCTCTGCGGCCGCACAAACTAATCTGCCCCCGGTAGATAAGTCACCGATGGACATGAGTTATTACCCTGCCAATTATCCTGTGCTGAAGATCCAGGATAAAATTACGGAGCCGCTTCTTGCAAGAGTAGTTTATAGTCGCCCCAGGAAAGAAGGCAGAAATATTTTTGGCGGCCTGGTGGAATATGGAAAACTGTGGAGACTCGGGGCAAATGAGGCCACTGAAATAGAGTTATTTCAAAATGTAAATATTGGTAACAAGAAGATTTCCAAGGGCAGGTATACCTTATATGCGATCGTCAATGAGACTTCATGGACATTTGTTTTAAACAAAGAAACGGATACCTGGGGTTCTTTTAAGTACAGCCCGGAAAAAGATGTTGTGCGAACAGAAGTGCCAGTTGAAAAGATAACCGACCCGGTTGAGTCTTTTGTGATGGCCTTTGAAAAGGTAAACAGCCAGGTAAATCTTGTTATTGCCTGGGAAAACGTAAAAGTGGCATTGCCTATTACATTGTAATGATTGCAATATGAAATTGTCCGGTCAACTATTGATAATACTTGCAGGTATGTTTCTTCTTATCGCCTGTAAAGAAAATGAGCCGCAACAACCGGCCAATATTAAACCGGCAAAAGATAGTATCCATGAAGCGAATATTGATACGTCTACCAATCCGTATGTTGTCGTGGATGTTTCGCCGATGGATATGAGTTATTACCCGCCTGATTACCCAAAACTGAAAATGGCCAAGCAGGTTTCGGAGCCCCCTCTGGCGAGATTGATCTATAGTCGTCCACATTTGCAGGGCCGCGAAATCTTTCACAATGTCTTAAAGTACGGAGCGTATTGGAGACTGGGAGCTAATGAAGCTACGGAATTAGAATTTTTCCGGGATGTAACAATACAAAACAAAAAGGTCAAAGCCGGGCGGTACATCCTGTATTGTATCCTGGGACCAGCTACCTGGAATATTGCGTTGAACTCAAATCTAGATTCATGGGGTTTACAACAAGACAGCACTAAAGATATACAGCATTTTGAAATACCGGTGGCTCATGGCAATCCTTCGCTAGAATACTTTACCATGGTGTTTGAAAAATCAAATAAAGGAGTTGATCTCATCATTGCCTGGGATGATGTAGTCGCAAAACTTCCTATCGAATTCTGAGTAATGTCGGTTCGTCTTACCGGCCATCTTAAGAATACAGCACAACCGGATTCATACACCTGCCATCATTACAGAGATTTATTTCGATATTTACACTATGTGTGGCATAGCTGGTATTATTAATCCCCGATCCCGGGACGCAAGGGAAGACAGGCAATCAGCATTGAAGTACCGGATGCAGCAGATGACAAATTCCATTGCGCACAGGGGCCCTGACAAAGAAGGATGGTGGATGAACGCATCCGCCAATGTCGGATTGGGTCATCGGCGGCTTTCGATAATTGATTTGAGTGATGCGGCCTCTCAACCCCTGAGCCTCACCCCGGCCCTCTCCACAGGTGGAGAGGGTTGGGGTGAGGAGGGCCGCTACACGATTATACATAACGGGGAAATATATAATTATATAGAGCTGAGAGAAGAGCTGCAGCAAAAGGGCTATTCATTTCGCACCTCATCAGATACGGAAGTGATAGTGGCAGCTTATGACCATTTTGAAGATGAATGCCTGGATCATTTCGACGGCATGTTTGCTTTTGCCATCTGGGATGAAAAGGAGCAGGAGTTGTTTGCCGCCCGTGACCGGTTTGGCGAAAAACCTTTTTATTATTCGCTAAATGATCGTGAGTTTGTTTTTGCCTCAGAAATGAAAGCCTTGTGGACAGCAGGTGTTGATCGAACGTTAAACCTGCAAATGCTCTTTAATTTTATTACGATTGGATATACCGATAATCCCGGCCGCCCTGAAGAAACTTTTTTTGAAAATGTTTTCAGGCTGCCGGCTGCATCTCAATTATATTATACTCCTTCGACAAATGAGCTGATCATAGAAAAATACTGGGATATTGACCCTGCTGTTCAAAATAAAACGATTAACGACCAGGATGCCACCGAACAATTCAAACATCTTTTTACTACATCGGTAAAAAGGAGATTGCGAAGCGATGTGGCGGTCGGAACTTCTTTAAGTGGCGGTCTCGATAGTTCATCGGTAGTTGCTGCTGCCTCCCGACTCACCACTCACCACTCACCACTTACGTCCTTCACTGCTACCTTCCCCGGCTTCGAAAAAGATGAATCTCATTTCGCCCGGCAAGTAGCAAGACAATTCAACCTTAAGCCTTATACTATTGAAATCACTGTCAATGATCTCATCAGGGACTGGGAAAGATTCATGTATCACCAGGAAGAACCTTTTGCTACCGCCAGCGCTTATGCACAGTATAAAGTGTACGAACTGGCAAAACAGCATGATGTAAAAGTTTTGCTGGATGGGCAGGGAGCTGACGAAATCCTGGCGGGTTATAGCAGGTACTATAAATGGTATTGGCAGGAATTATTTCAAAAAAGAAAGCTCGTGAGCAGCAAAGAACTGCAAGCTGCTGCCGACATGGGTGTGGAGGAGAAATTCAGTTTCAAAAATATCATTGCCGCGTTAGTCCCGGATATCGCCTCTGTTATTTTAGAACGACAATACCTGGTAAATGCGTTACGGCATGAAGATCTCACCCCCGAATTTGTCAAACTTCAAAGTAAGGAAGCCTATTACAGCACTCCTTCGGACTTTAGCCTCAATGGGGTTTTATATTTTAATACATGCATGCATGGGCTGGAAGAATTACTTCGTCTTGCCGACCGCAATTCAATGGCGCATGGGAGAGAGGTTCGAATGCCCTTTCTGAATCATGAGCTTGTTGAATTTGTTTTTTCATTACCGTCCCGGTTCAAGATACGCAACGCATGGACCAAATGGATACTGCGTCAGACGATGAATGATCAATTGCACGCAGATATAGTTTGGCGAAAGAAAAAAGTTGGGTTTGAGCCTCCGCAAAAAGAATGGATGCAGGACAAGCGGGTGCAGGACATGATACACGAGGCAAGAAAAAAACTCGTCAATGCAAAAATATTGAAGCCGGGAATACTAAACAGTTCTATTACAGCAACCGCTTCACATGAGGGAAACAATTACGATTGGAGATATTTGACAGCGGCTTCTTACCTGTGATAAAAAATGAATCGTCCCGCCAGGGGCGAGACGATTTCCGGACTTGTACACCAATGCTGCAAAAAGATTGTAATATTATTTGTCAGCTCTTCTAAACTTTTCAGTTTGTTCCAGGTTGCCATACACATCTGACTTTACGACATACCAGTTCTTTTCATCTTTTAGGGTAACAAGAAAGGCTACACCCTCATCGGAACTTGTTTCGGTGATGCCAAAAATTTCCCTGCCTGAATATTTCTTTTTTAGTTTGGAAACAATGTTGGGGAGCAACTGTCTTTCACCATAATACCGTATGGTCTGGATCAACGAGCCTTCGCGATCGTACTGCGCCCGGATCTGGATATCATCCTGTTTAAAGTTGGCCTGGTACATGTCTTCATATTCATGCCAGACTACATCCTGTGCTGTGGCAAAGGTTCTATTGAATGCTTTCAAAACTTTTTGGTTCACGTCATATGGCGCGGCTGAGATCGCTGCAACGATACCTAAGAGTAACGCAGTTGATAAGATTATTTTTTTCATGGCTGTTTAGGTTAAAAATGAAACAATACTCCAAATTAGTTTAGCTATGTAGTGAAGGCAAGGAGATAACAGGCAGGCGGCAAGCCAGCCAAAAAAGTAATGGACTTAAAATAACTTTGAAAAACCACCAAAAGCATTAAAAAGGCTATTGAAAAAACATTTTCGTATACCGAAACATGATAAACAGCTACCGTTAAGCTAGTGTTAAGCAGGAAATGAGGTAGGATGAATGGTATTAACAAATTGAATAATACTGCCGTATGGGCTGATTAAACCTTATTTTTTTAAAATAAAGCCTGTAAAAGGAAGGAGAATATTGACTTTGCAGGAATTAAAATTGAGTTTTATAGGACATAGATATTCTATATAAATCCGAAATCCCAAACTTGAAATCCGAAAAGTCTTCCATCGGGATCGATTATTTCGAATTTCGAATTTCTTTTTTCGAATTTATTTGGAACTACTGCGGCATCTTCACCACCGTAAGGACCTTTTGCAATGACTTATTCTGCAACCGGATAAAATAAACTCCGGACGGCAGACCATCATTATAGATGTCTACATTGTATGTGCCGGCCGCATAATCCTGGTTGGTCAACACCTTTACAACTCTACCAATTGAATCGATCTGCTGGATCAATGTATGGCCCCCGGTAGTAGAGAATTGAATGGTGGCCGACACGGTATAAGGACTTGGCCACATTTTTAATATCAGCTTATCCGCTGCGTTATTATTATCATCCGGCGTTTCGGGCAATCCGCATGGACCGCCTTCAACAAGTGGCAGGGACTGGTAATTCTTCAATAACATCTGGTCCAATGCCGGTTGTTTTACACAAAACCATTGTTCAAGCACAGAAGCATACACACTTCTGAAATCATACTGGAAAGGAATATTGTTCACTACCTGTATATCTGCAGGGATGCCGGGGCTGGTACCTAAAATACCTTTCTTTGCATGCGTACCAAACATCAGCAGCGGCGCAGCAGCCCCGTGGTCAGTACCGAGGCTTGCATTGGATTTGATACGGCGACCAAACTCAGAGAAGGTCATTCCCATTACCCGGTCATTCAATTGCATAAGTTCGAGATCATTCTGAAATGCACTGATACCATCTGACAGGTCTTTCATCAGCTTAGCATGCATCCCGGTAGTTGTATCGCTGGCGTTCACCTGTTTTTTATGTGTATCAAAGCCACCGATCGTCACCGTATAGACTCTTGTCTTTAAACCGCCTTTGATCAAACGGGCTACGATCTTTAATTGATCAGCCAAACTATTATTAGTTGGATAAGTGGCCATCGTGGAAGCCCGCTGATATGCCGCCCTGATCAGGTCAGAATAGATCTTTGTTTTTTGTGAAATAACACGAAGGAATTTCAATTCTTTATTAGCAGGAACAGAATTAAGCGGATAATCAAAAAAGGGATTGTCGAATGTATAGACCTTTTCAGGATTGGTGATCGATAGTCCCATTGAATAAATTTCTCCCTGCACCGTCAGCGTAGGCACACTACTGATCTGGATCGCCAGGGGATCAGGCATGTCGGCGCTGGGATAAGCATCAGGATAACCGGGAAATTCATTTTCCAGGTAACGTCCCATCCAGCCCGTATGTACCCTTTCGTTCCGGTTTGTTCTTGTATCACCTGTGTTCCAAATATCAGTTGCCCTGAAATGAGAGAAGTTAGGATTTTCATAGCCTACTGATTGAACAATGCTCATCTTGCCTTCATTGTACATATTCTGCAGCCCGGTCATCGCCGGGTGGAGCCCCGATTTATCGGTTCCATCCAGCCGCAACACCTGGCTCTGCGGTATAGCTACATTGGTTCGTGCATTATAATAGTTCGCATACAGATCCAATGGTATCACCATGTTCAGGCCGTCATTACCACCCCCAAGTTGTATCAGCACAAACACATGGTCCGTGTCGGTAGTCTGACCCAGCAGCCATCCCAGCGCATTTTCCGATTTGCTATGGGCCGTAAACGAAAATCCATTCAACAAAGCCGGCATGGCTACTGCTGCGGGGATCGTATTGCTTAAAAATTCTCTTCTTTTCATAGTCAATTTTTACATGGGTTAAAGACAATGGACAAAGGACAACAGGCAACAGGCAATAGGCAAAGGAACGAGCTAAGAGGTTTTATGATTTGCATATTGCTTATTGATATTTTAACACAAATGAAACTCCGGCAGGTTCATTAAAAACTTGAACATTTCCTTCAGCGAATTATTGATCACAGTATTGTTATTGCTATTCCATGCATTGGTCCATATTGAATCGTTCGTCGTATTATTTGTCAGGAAATGTGTCTTCACATAAGTCTTTGAATTATCGGATAAAGGATAACGAAGCAACAATCCTGTCACATCATTTACCAGTTGATTGGGATCAGCCGGATTGGATGAATAGTTGGCAAATGCCCTCACATCAATGACTGCATCGTTAACCAATGCGTCGGTGAAATCAGCACGCCTCGGTAGTGAATTACTGTTTACCCACAATTCAAAATACATAGGGTCCTGGTAGTACGAAGGCCAGCCTGATACATCCGGCGGCTGAAACAATTCCTGCTGCATATCAGCCGCACTCGAGTAGAGCGACCAGAATAACGGATAACCTGTTGTGTAATTATTATATGCCGGGAAACTTACATTGAATTCACGCAGGGTCCCCACGACCATATCGAATGGCGTTTTGATATAACAGGCCTGGTTAATAGCATCAAAAAAATGTTCGCTTTTAAAAAGTACAGCTAACGCTGGCTTAACATCATAATTATTGCTTTCCAAAACGGTTGCCATTGGTATGATCACATCCTGCTCGGTAGCATCATCGATCTGGTAGTAGACAAACCAGCGATATAATTTGCGGCAAATAAACCTTGCAGTTTCCGGCGAGTTGAAGATCATATTCACTAATGCATCAAGTTCTGTATTGTCATTGCCACTGCCGGGAATTGTTGTGTTATTATAAAACGAAGAAAATGTTTTAGGACCTGTATCATGAGCTGAAACATCAAAGTAAGAACTGAGGGGATCCATGTTGATGCGCCAGCCCGTTAATACCCTGGCTGCTGCTATTACATCGTCTTCTGTATATAATGAATCCTGTCCGCGGCCAACTGTAAACAATTCCTGCAATTCCCGGGCATAGTTTTCGTCGGGTGCCTGTTTGGTGTTTACATAGCCATTTAAATGAACAAGCATGGCCGGATCTATCGTTACTTCTTTCACCAGGTCTTTAAAATTTCCCATCACGTTAGCACGAAGCAAAGCATGATGACGATACAGGAATTGCGCATTCTCTACCTCCCCTTCTTTTACCGAAAAATGGTGATGCCAGAACATGATCATCTTCTCCTGTATGCTTCTTCCCTGATTAATGATTAGACCTGCCCACCATTTTCTTAAACTTTGAACACGAAGGGCATTGATCGTTCCCCGGATGTCAGGGTTACTTGCCATGTTCGGATCGTTTACCCAGGTTTGTCCCTGCGGAACACCGACGTCATCCCACATCACACCAAACTCATCGGGGATCAAACCATAATCTCTTACGGGAGGTGTGGGCGCAGCAATATTATTGAGCAATTCATCTATTGCGGCATCCGGCGTCAAAGTCAGAAAATAATCGATGTCTGCTTTCTTTGCACCAAACATGGTACGTTTCAGCAGATGCATCACTTCATTTGCTGTCCAACTCCCTGCATATGGCGCCAAACCAGAAAACATATTGGTGCGCTTCTGCGTTTTTGCTCCAGCAGTTCGTCTTGCTCTTTTAAAAAAATCTCTTCTGTCCATAGTATTGGTTTTTCCTGAACATGTTATCGTATCAGCATGAATGTTCCTTTTTGCTGATGCGGTTTATTTTGCAGGTCTTTATAGTCGATCAAATAAATAAAAACACTGGTAGGTTGTGGCTTGCCTCTAAAAGTCCCATTCCAACCCTGATTAATAGAGGAAGTTTTGAAAACGACCTCGCCGTTGCGATTAAACAATTGCATCTTATATCCTTCAGGCACCTTACCAACCGGTCCGAATTGATCGTTCAGTCCATCTCCATTCGGGGTAAAGGCGTTCGGCACCATCACCACAGCATCATTCAACACCACCACGGTAAATTGATCAGATAACTGGCAACCATTGCCCAGGAAGTTGGTAGCTGTATATATAGTGGTAGTTACCGGAGAAGCGACCGGGTCAGCACAACCGGTACAACTCAGCGATGAATGTGAGTTCCAGACAATCGTTCCGTTACCATTGGTATGCAGTACAACGCTTTGGCCTGCAAAGATCGAATCCGCTTTCCTGATATTATTGAAGGGCCCGTTAAGTAATACGGGGTTGTAAGTAATAATGGCAGAATCATAACCGCAGGCATCCCTCAGTGTATCCTGTGGGAACGCCCCATTGATAATACACACGGCTGAGTCTTTGGTTTCAACCTCAGGTATCTTCAATTTAATAATACCAAAATCGGTTTCGCCTTGTGTATTGTCAAAATCCCCGTCATCCGATTCGGAATCGCCGGCGAGATAATATTCATTCCGGGCAGGATCATGAATCATGAAGCGCATGTGATCGTTATCTCTTCCGCCCCAGTTATGCTTCCATACCACATCGCCTGTTGCACTGAGTTTAATTGTCCAATAATCACCTCCCCCGAGTGGATTTGTGATATCACCATCATTTGAATAGGTAATGCCACCAATGACATAACCGCCGTCGTTATCGGTGATAATTGTTTTGGCATACTCCGCATCGGTGCCACCAAGGTCTTTTTGCCAATTCAGTTGTCCTCTTGTATCTAAATTGATGATCCAGTAGTCCTGCCTTCCTTTTGCACCGCTGACATCGCCATCTGTAGAAGTTGTATACCCGGCCAGCGTCAATGAACCATCTGCACCGCTGGTCATGCAATAGGCCACATCATTCTGCGATCCGCCATATATTTTACTGAACATTTTATTTCCATTGCCATCTAATGCCAATAACCAGACATCATAGTTTTTTTGATCCGGTGGAATATCTCCATCCACTGAATTTGTGAACCCCGCAAGAAAAGTTGTTCCGTTGATAATTTCGAAGTCAAATAACTCTTCATTCTTACTACCCCCAAAACATTTGCTCCATTGCACCGCCCCTGCAGCAGTTAACTTCATCAATACACCATCCGTGTATC
>JANWHX010000219.1 GCA_025450235.1 Chitinophagaceae bacterium
CGTGGTCGGACTGGCCGGCTGTCCATGTGTATGCGCCAGCATGGAAATATCCTTCCATTCTTTTGCCAATAATTTAAACTGTGTATTGAGGTTTAATAAGAATGGCAGGTATTCATATTCGACCGCATGCTTCCAGAGCAAAGGCACAGCCGTATTATTAATATCCTGTGACGTAAGACCAAAATGCACCCATTCCTTTTCATGTTTAGCCCCGGCTTTTCCGAGCTCATTTTTTACAAAATATTCTACGGCTTTCACATCGTGATTAGTAGTGTATTCGATCTGTTTTATTTCCTGCGCATCTTCCTGGCCAAAATCTTCCATCAGTTTTTGAAGTTGTTTGATGGTTTTACCAGAAAGCGTCAGGAATTTTTTCTTTTCAAGGAATAAAACGTATTCTATTTCAACCATTACGCGGTACTTCATCAACGCATATTCGGAAAAATACTCATCCAGGTGTTGTACTTGTTTACGATACCGGCCATCAATGGCAGAGATAGCAGTGAGCGGGTTTAGTTCCATCAGTAGTATCTTGATTCAGGTTTTTAATTGATCACAACTTACATTTGCGAACAAAGATACTAAAGTCAAAAAAGGACTTACGTTATTAAGTAACTATTCGTAAAAATCTGGCTTAAATGGACGATAAAAACTCTCCGCCGGGAGGCGGAGGTAATAAAATAAGGGTCGGGGTAGTCAATTATCTCAATACTAAACCATTATTGTACGGTTTGCAACGACCCCCAATAAAGGACAAGATCGACATCATCGCATCGTATCCTTCCCGGCTGGCTGAAATGCTTATTAAAAATGAGATTGACGTGGGACTCATTCCCATTGCTGCCATTCCTGAACTATCATCCTGTCATATTATTGGAAATTATTGCATTGGGACGGAGGGTGAAATTGCTTCTGTGTGTTTATTCAGCGAAGTACCTATGAGCGAAATAAAAAAGGTGTATCTCGACTACCAAAGCCGGTCTTCAGTAGCGTTATTGCAATGGCTGATGAAAGAATATTGGGGCATTGAGCCGGAAATAATCCATGCCTCCGACGAAAGTTTTCTACAACAAATAAAAGGCACGACGGCCGGGCTGGTTATTGGCGACAGGGCTTTGGAGCAACGGCGGATCTCTACTTTTATCTACGATCTTGGTTCTGAATGGAGAGCCATAACCGGCTTGCCATTTGTGTTTGCGGCCTGGGTCAGCACGCAGAAACTTCCGGATGATTTCATACAATTGTTTGATGAGGCAAATGCGGTCGGACTCCGGCATATCGATGAGATCGTGGAGGAAACGCCATTTGAGATATATGATTTGAAAAAATACTACACGCTGCATTTGAGTTATAGGCTGGATGAAAAAAAGCTACTGGGAATGAAGAGATTTTTGCAGATCATTGATGAAGCGTGCTGGTTACCCGTTTCCGGTAACCAGTAACAATAAACCAGCTACTTTTGCTTTAAATTATTCATACATGAAGAAAGCCCTTGTAACAGGTATTACCGGGCAAGATGGTGCTTACCTTGCTGAATTTTTACTCAACAAAGGATATGAAGTACATGGGATCAAGCGACGCACTTCCCTGATCAATACCCAGCGGGTTGATCATTTGTACCAGGATCCCCATGAACGGAATGTAAGGATGATCCTGCATTATGGTGACCTGACTGATTCTACCAACATCATCCGGATCATTCAGCAGGTGCAACCGGATGAGATATATAATCTCGGCGCCATGAGCCATGTTCATGTAAGCTTTGAAGAACCTGAATACACCGCCAATACTGATGGAATCGGGACCTTGCGAATACTTGAAGCGGTCCGTCTCCTTGGGCTGGAAAAGAAAACAAAGATATACCAGGCTTCAACTTCGGAGCTTTATGGAAAGGCACAGGAGATACCGCAAAAGGAAACGACCCCATTTTATCCAAGATCACCATACGGCGTCTCCAAATTATTTGCTTACTGGATCACGGTAAACTATCGTGAAGCCTATGGGATGTATGCCTGCAACGGGATTCTTTTCAACCATGAGAGTCCCTTACGTGGTGAAACCTTTGTGACCCGCAAGATCACCAGGGGTGTTGCTGAGATCGTATTGGGTTTGCAAAGGAAATTATGGTTAGGAAACCTTTCCGCCCAGCGTGACTGGGGACATGCCAAAGATTATGTTGAAGCGATGTGGATGATGCTACAACAAAAGCAGGCAGAAGATTACGTGATCGCGACCGGCGTGACAACGTCGGTGAGGGATTTTGTAAAAATCGCATTTGCGCATGCAGGAGTGGAGGTAATATTTGAAGGGAAAGATGAAAAAGAAAAAGCCATCGTCACCAAAGTTGCAGATCCGGATATTCACCTGGTTAAAGGGGATGTGGTGGTGGAAGTTGATAAACGCTATTTCCGCCCGACCGAAGTAGATATCCTGCAGGGTGACGCTTCAAAAGCGAGAGAAAAACTGGGTTGGTCGCCAAAGTATACATTAAATGAAATGGCTAAAGAAATGGTGCATGCAGATATCGAACTTTTCCGAAAAGATGTTATCCTTAAAGAATCCGGCTTTCATACGTTAAGACAATTTGAGTAATGGAAAAGAACAGTAAAATCTTTGTTGCAGGACATAGAGGAATGGTTGGATCAGCAATTGCAAGAAAACTCGAACAGGAAGGTTTTAAGAACATTCTCAGCCGTACGTCTGCCGAATTGGATCTCCGCAATCAACAGGCAGTAAATGATTTTTTTGCGAATGAAAGACCGGAATATGTTTTCCTGTCTGCAGCCAAAGTAGGGGGTATCGTTGCCAACAATACATATCGTGCCGAGTTCTTGTATGATAACCTCCTGATCGAATCCAATATTATTCATGCCGCATACCTGAATAAAGCAAAGAAGTTATTGTTTCTTGGCAGTTCCTGCATCTATCCGAAACTGGCGCCCCAACCGTTAAAAGAAGAATACCTGCTTACCGGTTTGCTCGAAGCTACAAATGAACCCTATGCCATAGCAAAGATCACCGGCATTAAACTCTGCGAAGCTTACCGCGATCAATACGGTTGCAACTTTATTTCAGCCATGCCCACAAACCTGTACGGCCCGGGTGATAATTATCATTTGCAGAATTCCCATGTAATACCGGCTATGATCAGAAAATTTCATGAAGCAAAAGAGAACAAAGCTGGTCATGTAGAATTGTGGGGTACAGGATCACCGCGGAGGGAGTTCATGTATGCTGATGACGTGGCCGATGCGTGTGTGTTCCTGATGAGAAATTATAATGATAAACTATTTGTGAATATTGGCACCGGCGAAGAAGTAACGATCAAGGACCTCGCATTAATGATTGGGGAAGTAGTTGGTTTTGATGGCGACATTCGGTTTGATGCAACAAAGCCGGATGGCACACCTCGCAAGCTGATGGACAGTTCACGCCTTCACAACATGGGATGGAAACACGGGGTGTCGTTAAAAGATGGTCTTAAAAAAACATACCCTCTTTTCCTGCAGGCAAATAAAAAATGACTGTTGCGGTTGGCATTTACTGTGATACTCTGAACCAATTATCAGGAATAAGATCATTTGTATTGATGTCGCTCTTGGCAAACCATTTTATGGGTGCTATCACGATTTTATCGGGGTTGGTATTCAACCAGGCCGGCCACCAGCTAAAACTGCTATTGGCTATAATATTGTGCCTGCATTTTGTCATCAGGTAGAAGTCCTCAATAGCGGAACCTTTTAAAGAAGAAACGAGTTCTGCATTTTTGTAATGGGCAAGATTTTGTTTTACCCAGTCAATATCGTCTGAAAAGAAATATAAGAAAACGTCGGGTTCTTTTTCTTTTACCATCCGGATTGCCTTCTCAAAATAAAAAGGGCTCAACACGCCATGATACGCGGCTATCTTTGTATCAAGGAAATCACCCCGGCGAATATGCACCGCGAGGGACGATGTTTGTTCCAATTCTTTTCCTTTTTCTACTACATTGCTTATTAATCCCGGTTTTACCCTGAATTCCTGGCGAATGATCGTCTCAATGTCTTTAAAATATAATGGGCTTTGCCAGAACCCATCTAAAAATACCGGGTCATTCAAATTAAAAAAATTCTTGTCAAAATGAAAATGCGGCTCGCGGTAAATATTTTTTCCGGTTTTTAAAAGTGCCGGTGGGTGGCGGTATAACGAAGGGAAGTGAACAAATTCTTTTACCTCTTTTCGCGAGGCCAGTTCAAAATTTATTTCCAGTTCATTCAATGCAATGCTGCGACGTTTATCTTTTCGAAGCGAGGTGATAACCTCCAATTTGAAGGGCACATTTAACCGGCTTGCCAATGCTTTGCCGGCGGCGTATTGGAACAGCTGGTTGCCCAATCCTCCCTGAAGACGAACAATGATCAAAGCCTTCTTTTAACTTTTTTAAGAAAGAATTTCATTTTGTACAATAAAGATCGTTTTTCATTCCGTAAAAAAGAATGACCGCCGTATTTGTTTTTATCCCTGATAATGATCTTTGGTTCAAAAGGAAGCTTTCGGCCTTCCGGGTATCCATAGGCTGGTGAAAGGACCTTTGGATTTTTATCAAGCATATATTTGTTCAGGTGCGATTCGTCGTGCCATTTTGCGATGATATTATGGTTCAGGTCAACCTGCGTATTAATCTTCAATGATTCGATCAATTTAATGTACGCTTCGCTTTTTCCTCCGTTTAATCCACCCATGAAATAATATTTCCCTTCAGCTCTGGTGATATAAGCTTTTGAGGCTGCTTGTTCCTGCTCGTAAGGAAGATTTGAACGGGGTTGATTAAAATAGCCGGGATGTAGTGTTACCATCAATCCATCATCCTTTTTCCCATCAGGCAAGAATTCTTCGGGGTTAACAGTTTGCACAAAGAGCATATTGGCATTGAAAAAGAAGATATAATCAAATGCCTGCAGTTTTTCTTTGATGCCGGAAAAAACGTGGAACCGCATAAGGGTATCGTAGGGCCATCCTGATTGTTTATGAGATATGCGATGAACCCTTTGATTTGTACTCTGTTCAAATTCTGTCGCATCGGTAAATACAAAATACTCCTTACGATAACCAGCAAGAAAATACTTTTCACAACTGGTAAAAAAATCTTTCCAGAAAACAATGTATTTGCCAGTAGCGATATACAGGATGGCAATTTTCATTATCTAAAGGACGCTATTGCCAATAAGGTGTTGCTTAGTCCCGGATGTAAGGAGATCATTTTCTTTCCTGATAATTTGTTAATGACTTTGTGGTGAAAATGATATATGGGGTCCACATAAAAAAGGTCATTGAGCGTGAACCCGCCGATATAGAGAATTTTATTTAGAGTATAAGCAGAAAATGTAGAACGGTGATCGCTGTTGATCATTTCAAAACCGTTTTTTATATTCCTGAAATTGTAATAACAAAAGGCATTTGGTACTGAAATGATGATTTTATCAACATTTTTCTTATAAAGGGTATTTAATGTTTTTAGAAATTCGCAGGGGTTGTCTACGTGTTCGAGTATTTCGCCGAGGATCATGCAATCCCATTGGTTGCTTAATATCTGTGGTAAGGTGGGCTGCATCAGGTCAGTGAAAAAAGCATTGGAATAGCCGATCTTTTGCATGTAGTCTATTCCTTCTTTATTGATATCAACGCCGATGCATTCGGAAGCAGCATCTGTAACAAGTTTATGAAGCCAGCTGTTGTTCCTGATCTTTTCTTCAATGATTGGCATATGATCTACACATCCAACATGTATGACCTTTTTATTTGTTGATAGTTCTACAATTTTCTGAATCCTCGTTTTTCTTTCATTGTCAAAGTCAAGCTGAACCTTCAAGCCTTCGTCAAACTTCTTATCTGATAAAAATTCTGAAATATTTTCGATCTTCATTCTGTGTATTTGTGCAAAAGTATAAAGTCAGATGAAAAATTCATCTGACCCCTGATTTCTCTTTTGAATGCGCTTCACCCAAAAATGGCCAGTTTTCTACTGTTACTTCATGTAAATATGAAGCACGTTTTCATTCTTATTTATGTTATGCCATTTAAAGTCTTTCACTTTTGGTTGCGACCGTAGAAAATCTTCTATTTCTTTTTTGCTGTATATGTTGTGATAAAGATTTTCTGCTTCCCAGTAATTGATTTTTGAGGGTTCATCGCCCGGCTTTATAAACCACCCGATAATGACTTCTTTTTCGGCTGCCCTTATGAATTCTTTTAGCGCAATGTAGGGAGTTCTTAAATGTTCGAGAACTGCTTTACAGTAGACTACTTCAAATTGATTGTCCTTAAGAGGAAGCGCTTCTTCAAGGTCCCCTTTGATCATTTTAATGCCGACTTCTTTATTTTTCTCAATTAGAAAATCACAGCTGTCCAGGCCCGTGTAATCAATATCCGAGTTCTCAGATTTGTATCCAAAATATTCGGCGGCCAGGCCAGAGCCACAATCAACAATCGATTTGTATTTTTTTGATATGACATATTTTCTGCAATAATTCTTTGTAGGCTGATCATAACCCTTGATCCAATTAGCAAACTCTTCCAGGTCCTTCGATCCTTCTTTTAAGTGTTCATTCCACCAGTTAGATTTTTTTAATTTATCTACACTATTCATATGTTTTTAATTTTATGCGAAGGTATTGTTTTTATCTACGAAAAACCAGTCATGGAGGCTATGGCCTATATAGTTGAAAATAAGAAAGAGTATTGCGGACGCAACACTCTTTCCATAAGTTGATGCAAAATACTACGGACATGGAATGGCTGTAAATACCGGGATACCGGCATCACTAACCGTCATTCTCCAGCACTGCCCGTTTGGAGATTTCATAATCACTCCTGAGCCGATTTGATCTATATAAACGTCTCCATTGCTAATATGCAGCCTGGATTTTGGCTGAAAATTAGTTCCACCATTATTATTACTGATCCCCACAAAATCATTTTGGTTAATAATTATTGGAATTGTGGATCCGCCTGCTGACAGAGCCCTGACTATTCCAAAATTCCCGACCCCGACGCCATAAGTGGGGATCGCATTACCAGTACCCCCGACAACCAGCTGATACCAGCCATTGCTGGTACTATTCTTAACATTTACAGCAGTTTGCCAGTCATAGGAAGAGTTAATATCAACTGTCCATGGCATAGCAGAAGTTCCCATTACTGAAAACGCTGCATCGGTTCTACTATTTCCACCCACCCCCACATTCCCCGCGCTATTATGAATACCGTTCGCATCCGGTACCCAAAGACTACTGCCAGGAAGCGTTGAAGCATCCCTGCTCGCTACATTTCCATTGGCATCCATTGCCAATACCCTTGAGTATGTATTATTCGTATTTATATTTTGAAACCTGAGACTTCCTTTTGTATGAAAAACAGCTGTTGGTTTTTCAGACATATCGAGGTTTATACCGACCATGTCTTGCGGAGAGATAGTAAACATTTTTTTAGCAAGTACCCCACCTACATTCTGGAAACCATGATCGCCGATATAAAACGAGGAGTCCTGGCTCATTCCTACATCATAGAAATGGCTTTGCACAAATGTTGTGCTCATTTGAGAAAGACGAAAAAACCTTCCTGATGTATTTCCCCCGGCTACTCCCCATGTAGCGCCGCCGACATAGCTTACAAACAATGCTGGCATGGTAGCTCCTGCGATGTCTCGCCCAAATATAGACAGTTGTGAAGGCCTTATTGCAACATCAGCTTCGCTCGATAAAGATAAATGTCCAAGATCAGCCCCGAAAGCCGGGATTGATTGATCGAGATACATTCTTGTAATATTGTTTGTTCTGAAATTTATCCGTTGGTTGTCCGTTGTGCCGAAAAAATTTGCCGCGGTAGTGCCTATATTGCCGGTCAATAACCAGGAATTTAAGTTTGCTGTTGATGAAATAACGCTTCCGGTTATACTAATGCCTGTTCCGGCCTGGTAATTACCGGAAATGGTATTGGCCGTAATATTAATGGCGTTACCTGCAACATAATTGGCACTAATCGTATTTCCGTTTGTAATAGTAATTGCATTGCCGCCGATGAGCCTTGTTTTTTCAGCATACAAAGCATAAGGAACACTTAGCAGTTGTGTTGTTCCCTGGATAGTATAATTTGTTCCGCCCTGCGGCGCTATTTCTACTTTCAAATATTTATCACCACCTGTTGACCAATCAATGGAGGGAATTGTGCCACTGACAGCCGTTC
>JANWHX010000220.1 GCA_025450235.1 Chitinophagaceae bacterium
CAGAAGGCGGCCCGGGATTTTGCCCATAATGAATGTTTGCCCGGCGTGATCGAACGGGACGAAAAGCAGAAATTTCCCATAGAACAGGTGTTACAGCTCGCCGATCTTGGTTTTCTCGGTATGATGGTAGAACCGAAATATGGCGGCGCCGGTATGGATACGATCAGTTATGTGCTGGCGATGGAGGAAATAAGTAAAGTGGACGCAAGCGTGAGCGTGGTAATGAGCGTAAACAATAGCCTTGTTTGCTTTGGATTGCAGGAATACGGCAGTGAAGAACAAAAGCAAAAATACCTGACCCCACTGGCCCAGGGTAAGAAAGATGGTGAATTGTATATCGGTGCGTTTATGCTGAGTGAGCCGGAGGCCGGCAGTGATGCTACTTCTCAACGAACAACAGCAGAAGACAAGGGCGATCATTATTTATTAAACGGTACGAAGAACTGGATAACCAACGGAGGCACTGCATCAGTTTACCTGGTAATGGCGCAAACGGATCCTTCGAAAGGTTCAAGAGGCATAAACACATTAATTGTCGAAAAAAAATGGCCGGGTGTGGTTGTGGCCGCCAAAGAAAATAAACTCGGCATTCGTGGCAGCGATACACATACTGTTATGTTCAATGACGTAAAAGTTCCAAAGGAAAACAGGATAGGAGAGAATGGATTCGGTTTCAAATTCGCCATGAAGACACTGGCGGGCGGAAGGATCGGTATTGCATCCCAGGCCCTGGGCATTGCCAGTGGCGCATATGAATTGTCGAAGGAATATTCGAAAACAAGAAAAGCGTTTGGAACCGAGATCATGAATCACCAGATCATAGCCTTTAAGCTGGCTGATATGGCAACAAGAATTGAAGCGGCAAGACTGCTTTGTTTAAAAGCTGCGTGGGAAAAGGATAATAACCTTGATTATGTATTAAGTTCATCTATGGCAAAAGTGTATGCGTCAGAAACAGCCATGTGGACGACGACCGAAGCTGTGCAGATCCACGGTGGATATGGGTTTGTAAAAGAATATCATGTGGAACGGATGATGAGGGACGCAAAGATCACACAGATTTATGAAGGTACAAGTGAGGTGCAGCGGATTGTTATCGCCAGGAGTATACTTAGATAGCAGTCGGCAGTCGGCAGTTCGCAGTCGTCAGTCGCGACGGGAATGTTTAATCTTATAAGATTGAATCAACAGATCAGTTGTGACCGCAGACTGTGGACTGCAGATTGTAAAACTGACTTATCTGCATTTATTGTATTCGTTGATAATTTTCCAAAGCATATCGACACGTTTTTCTTCGCTTCCGCCGACCTGCGGGTAGAAATACCCTTTTTCTTTATTGGCTATTTTTTGAGATAAGACCGGGCAGTCATCAACAATCCTGCTCATCTTTTCATCAAAGTTGGGAACGAATTTAGATAAGCCGATCTCCCATACCCCATCTTGTTTTTCAGCCGGCAATTGTAAATAATATTCTTTTTCCAATGAAGTAACGGGTCTCGTCCTCCGGTACCCGGAATACGAGGTTTCTTCATCAAGATATTCGTACAAGTGCATCTTTGAATCGTCCGGCGTCAGTCTTTTCATAAAATGTAAACGATATCTATTGCTGAATGAGCCGCCATCCCGAATTTCCTTTAGTTCATAATATTCGTTGCGGATCTTATAGCCTTCGACTTCAGCAAATACATACTTCTGTGCTTTTTTTTCTCCCGGCAGATAAATTTTCACCACGCCATTCCCTCCCTCACTTACCGAAATTTTTCCATCAAGACTTCTTCCGTTAGACAAATAAAGCGTACCGCTGATGTAACTAAGGTCATTTGGTGTCTCAAAGTATGCTGCAGTCTTGCAGGAGGCAAGTATTACCGCAGCTGCTGTAACAATTAACCACGTTTTCATATAAATTTTTTGAGGATATTATTAATGGCTCTCTAATTTTGAATACAAATGCAAGTTAATGGCTATAGATGTAGAAAGATATCAACAGATTGTTAAAGAGCTAACCGCAATGAACACTAAGCTGGTGGCGGTTTCTAAAATGAAGCCTATTGAAGAGATACAAGAATTATATGATCTTGGACAAAGGGACTTTGGAGAAAACTATGTTCAGGAACTTGTTGAAAAAGCAGAAGAGCTGCCTAAAGATATCCGCTGGCATTTTATCGGGCACCTGCAGTCGAATAAGGTAAAATATATTGCTCCGTTTATTCATCTCATCCAGGTTGTGGACAGCCTGAAGCTTTTGCAGGAAATTAATAAAGAGGCCCTGAAAAATAAAAGAAACATTGACTGCCTGCTACAGGTTTATATTGCCCGGGAAGAAACAAAGTTTGGATTGGATGAAAAAGAGTTAAATGAATTAATGACGAAATTTCTGTCTTCAGCATTGCAGAATGTCAGGATTAAAGGCTTGATGGGCATGGCTTCTTTCACTGAAAACGCAGAGGTTGTAAAAAATGAATTCAGATTCCTTAAATCAGCATTCGACAAATATGCCGCACTCACGACACCCGATTCACAATTCACGACTCTATCCATGGGCATGAGCGCTGATTATAAGATCGCCATAGAAGAAGGAAGCACAATGATAAGAATAGGGAGCTTATTGTTTGGTAGCAGAAGTTAGCAGTTTGCAGTCGACAGTCGGCAGTCGGCAGTTCGCAGTCGGCAGTCGGCAGTTCGCAGTCAGCAGTCAGCAGTTCGCAGTCGGCAGTCAGAAGTATCAAAAACTAAAATCCTTTTTTCTCTTTATTCTTATCGACCGGAGGTAATGTTTCTTCGAGCCATTTATAAAATTCCCGTTGCCATACCAACGCGTTCTGCGCACTTAGCACCCAATGGTTCTCCTCTGGCAAATACAGTAATTTACTTTTGATGTTTCTCATTTGCGCCGCCTGGAAAGCTTGTAGTCCCTGTTCAACCGGGACGCGATAATCCTTTCCACCTTGCACAATCATGATGGGTGTATTCCATTTATCCACATAATTAATTGGATTGAACTTGTTATAAGACTTTTGTGCCGCAGCATTTTTCTTGTCCCAATAGGGGCCACCCCAATCCCAGTCCACAAACCACAGCTCCTCCGTAGTTCCATACATGCTGCGCATATCGAAGATACCGTCGTGAGCAATAAAAGATTTAAAACGATTGTTATGAATGCCGGCGAGCATAAACGAAGAATATCCTCCATAGCTGGCACCCACGCAACCTAAACGATCCTTATCAACATATTTCTCTTTGCTGACATTATCAATCGCAGATAAGTAATCATTCATTACCTGTCCGCCGTGATCTTTGCTGATCTCTTCATTCCATTTGGTTCCATGTCCCTGCATTCCTCTCCGGTTCGGAGCCACGACAATATATCCCTGCGAAGCCATTAGTTGAAAGTTCCAGCGAAAGGAATAGAATTGTGTTAACGGTGACTGCGGCCCACCCTGGCAGTAAAGCAGGGTTGGATATTTTTTGCTGCTATCAAAATCCGGCGGATAAATAACCCATACAAGCATTTTCTTTTGATCGGTAGTCGTCACCCATCGTCTTACTGTTTTGCATAATCCAATCGATTTGTATGTAGCATCATTGACGTATGTCAATTGATGCATCGCGCCATCGGTAATCTCCACTGAAAATAATTCGGCGGCGTGATTCATATCTGTTCTTGAAACAATCAATTTATCCCCGGCTTGTCCGACTATGCCCGTAATATCATAATCTCCTCTTGTGATTTGCCTGATCTCAGGAAGTTTTTTAGTGGCCCCGGTGTAATCCACGACAAACAATTGCAATGTCCCATTAACCGGTGCCCAAAAGAAAATGTTTTTTCCATCTTCACTCCATCTGAAACCTTCTGCATGTATATCATCACGGTGGGCCGTCAGGTTTACTACTCCCATGCCATTGTAAGCAACGATATCCTGTTTGTCGGATTCATAACCGTCTCTCTTCATGCTCATCCATGCCAGCGTTCCGTCAATGCTATAGGAAGGGTTTATATCATAACCCATTCTCCCTTCAGTCAGGTTTTTTGTGTAGCCGGACCCGAGATTATATTCGTATAGGTCAGTGTTCGTGCTAACGGCATAATCTTTCCCGTACTTTTTCTTCGCGACATAGACGACGGCCTGACCATCTGGTCTCCACACATAATCTTCATCTCCGCCGAAAGGTTTTTGCGGACAATCATATGGTTCATCCGGCATTATATCTTTTCCTTCACTTGCTTTTCCGACCGGTGAGACAAATACATGATCAAAGTTTCCATCTTCCCAGGTATCCCAGTGCCGGTTGTTTAAATTATCATAGATCTGTACATTGGATTTGGCGAGTTCCGGGTAATAATCCTTACCGCTGATCTTTTTTATTTTTACTTCTTTGTTGCTGAGTATGAATTTGCCATCAGGGGAAATATTTTTATCCTTCAGCAAACTATCCGGTTTATTTATTAGCACAGCAGTGCCTCCCTCTACAGGTATCATATACGATTTGCGGATCCCTTTATTTGATTCCCAGTCGGGAGTATTTACTGAATACAGTATATGTTTGCCATCTTTTGAAATTCCCAGCGCTGTCACCCGGCCAAGTTTCCATAAAAGCTCAGGAGTCATTTTTGTATGGTTGGGTCCGAAGGACTCCTTTGGAGCAGGCAGGTTGTTTTGTGCCCTGGTAAATAATGGAGCCAGGAATAAGAGAGCCGGGACAATCCTTTTATACATGATAAATGATTTATGTCCGGCAATTTACGAATAACCCGGTTAGATCATTACGTTAATGTGAAGACCGGCACCGCCATAGTTATCGCTTTCGCTGTTCTTGAATTCGCCGGGTAGTATTTCATGGCGTTTATTTTATTGTGTTGGATAATCCGCCACGTTCATGCCTAATATAATATTACGGGTGGCCCTAAGCATTCCGTCTTTCGTATAAGTTTTTAATACGCCGCCGCCGCCAACCGGCTTTGTCCTGTTTCTTTCTTTTTCTGGTAACAAAGGATCATCATCAAAAACAAATTCATCGATCCAGTATTCGCTTTTGCCGGGCTCCTTAATGGTGGGGTGAATATGCTTTGGGTTCGTGCTATTGGGATATGAAGCAGGCACCAGGGTATAGAATTTGTATTCTCCCCGTTCATTGGTCTTCATCCAGCCACGGATATAGCCGTGACGTTTACCCCAGCCTGTTTCATTTCCTTTTGTGGAATAAAGACCTTTTTGATCGGTATGATAAACATATAATATTATTCCCGGTGCGGGCGTCTTGCCATCAGGCTGGTAGATCGTTCCGCTGATCTCGATCCGGGGACCTGTTTCGTTGAAATCAGGCAAGGTGTCAACACTGTTTAGTTTATCAAATGAAACAAAGCTTTCAAAAATGGCTTCACAACCTTCACAACGGCCGCCGACTTTTATTTCCTTTTGATCTTTTTGGGGTGAAGTTTTTTGTTTCGCGCTGTTTTGGGCACATCCAGCCAGGCTGACAATGACGGATGATGCACATAAAAGAATTATGCGTTGCATAGATTTGATTTTATATGCCAAAATTGATGCAGTAATGGGACCATTGCAAATTGTTTAGACCAACGGGGCTCAGCGCTTGATGAGTGGAAAGTTGCAGGTTGTCAAGGCATTGCCGCGATTAGTGTAAACTGTTTTACCGCCGGGAATTTGTACTTTTATTTTGAGGTATGGAAAACAGGTCCTTATTTTTTAAGTATAAGCTGCATCATATTCTTCCCTGGATGCTGTTGTTCGGGATATGGTTCTATTTCCGTTACCAGGATTACAAGACATTGTCGCAGGCGTTTTGGGTTACCCTGGTGAAGGTGGTTGATCTCGCTATCATGATCTATGTCACCAACTATGTACTGATCCCGAAATTGCTTTATAAAAAACGTTATGGATGGTTCGCCCTGGTGTTGGTGCTGATGATAGTAGCGAGCAGTATATCAAAAATGCAGATCATTGGCCGCATCATTCACGACGCGAGGCTGTTTGACCTGTCCACTAACCTGAAAGTTCGCATATATGATAATGTGATCCCGCATTTCTTCCTGGTGATTGCCGGCGCTGCTTTTAAACTACTGTATGATTATTCCAAAATGCAGCGGCGGCTGACAGAGATGGCAAAGGAAAAGGCGGAAGCCGAGTTGAGTTTTCTCAAATCGCAAATTAATCCGCATTTCTTGTTTAATTCACTGAACTCGGTTTATTTTTTGATTGACAAGGAAAACCCGGAAGCAAGACAAGCACTGCACAAATTTTCGGATATGCTGCGTTATCAATTGTATGAAGTTAAAGGAACGAAGATCCCAATTGAAAAAGAGTTAAGCTATTTAAAGGATTATGTTGACCTGCAAAAGCTGCGGAAAGACGAGAACTATTCCGTGGAATTTAATTGCTCGCCGGAAGTGGAGGGGTTTTCTATTGAACCGTTGCTGCTGATACCATTTGTAGAAAATGCGTTCAAACACATTTCACATAAAATGGCAGGAAAGAATTTTGTGAAGCTTAATATGACCCGGAGTAACGGGCATTTTAATTTTATCATCGAAAATTCCAAAGAACCCGGGCGAACAACCGAGCTCCATGGCGGGATCGGGTTGAATAACGTAAAACGAAGACTGGAGTTGTTGTACCCGGAGAAACATGAATTGGAGATAAATAATAAAGAAGACAGTTATAAAGTAGACTTGAAATTGAAAATTGATCAATAATGCGGGTATGAGGATTCTTGGAGCACAAAGGAACAACGCCCCGAAGCTTCGGGGGCACAAAGACACAACGTAGTGCACTTCTTGGTCCTTCGTGTTCCTGTCTTTTGAACCATAAAGAGAATAGATTTTATTTTATGAGAATCAATTGTATCATAATCGACGACGAACCTTTGGCAAGAAAAGGATTGAAAGAGTATATTGCGGATGTTGACTTTTTGCAATTGGTTGGCGAATTTGATAACCCTGTAAAGGCGATGGACATGCTGGCAAAAGAGGAAGTGCAATTACTTTTTCTCGATATTCAAATGCCTAAGATCACAGGGTTAGATTTTTTTAAGACGCTGAAACATGCCCCACCCGTGATATTCACTACAGCCTTTCCGCAATATGCCATTGAAGGGTTTGAATTAAACGCGTTGGATTACCTGGTAAAACCTGTCTCATTCGAACGATTTCTGAAAGCAGCCATGCGGGCCAAAGAGTTCTATGAAGTACGGCAAAAAAATATTGCTGAGACGCCACACGGCACCGCTGCCGCTGAATATTTTTTTATTAAGGCCGATAACAGGCTTGTTAAGATATCCTATGATGAAATCCTTTTCGCCGAAGCATTGCAAAATTATGTCGTGATACAAACCAGCGAGAAGAAGTACATTACCTATCTCACGTTTCGTTCGGTGGAAGAATATTTGCCCTCAGACAAGTTCATTAAGACACATAAGTCCTATATTGTCTCGGCTGCCAGGGTCGATAGCATCGAAGGGAATGATATTCGCATCGGCCAGCATCATATTCCGATCAGCCGCAATTTGAAGGATGAAGTAATGGAAAAGCTGGTAAACGGAAAATTCCTCAGGCGCTGATAGTAAACATACTTCTCATTCACAGGATGTGGAAATCATCTGATACATTAATTATGGTGCGTGATACGTATCGGGTAACTTAATGCCGTCGAAAGAATTACATAGTGTAATTTTTTTACGACTCAAATCAATACCCTATGTCACCGAACCTTACCTTCTACGCTGCATTTCTAAAAGATGATAAATGGATATCAAAAATCGATTTTATTTACCAACTCAAAGTCAACTGTGATTGCAGTGAGGATAATCACGACCAGTTTCTCCAGTTTTTATACCGCCTCCGTTTCAGCCGTGTAAAAAGATCCAGGTCCGGCGGTATTGTCTTTTATTGACGCCGGCAGAAGTTAAAAAACAGCGAATACTCACCGGCCGTCAATTTTCAATTGACATTTGCCGGATAATTTCCGAACTTAGACTCATTCTTGCTATCATGCTATGAAATGGATCTGTTTTCTGATTATTTCCTTTTGTTTTTTTTCTGCGCAAGCACAGAGAAATGATATCCCTGTCAGGTTTTTTATTGATGAATCAGTACGTGATTATGATAGTTCGACCCCGGCTTTACTTACAACTGAAATTGCAGGTCCCCCGCAAACAGACCGTCAGAAAGTAACATCAATTTTCCGTTGGATAACAGACAATATTTCGTACAATGTAAAAGTAAGGGGTGTAAACCGGGATACATATACATACGAACAACCCGATGATGATACAGGGATGATCATTAAGCCGCTGAATCTCCGGGTGGCTGAAACGGTCTTAAGAAGAAAGAAGGCTGTCTGTGACGGTTATGCGAGACTTTTCAAAACCATGTGTGATCATGCCGGTATTCCCTGCGAGGTAGTTACAGGATATGCCCGAACCGGTTGGCGACAAACGAAATTTAGTTCAAATCATACCTGGAATGCGGTTTATTTCGACAGTGCCTGGCATTTGCTGGATGTGACCTGGGCGAGTGGGTATATCAATTATCGGGGCGACGAGTTTACCCAGCGTTACGATGACAGATACTTTTTGACGCCGCCCGCACAATTCGTGCAGGATCATTACCCCGAGGATGTACGATGGACGTTGCTGAAGGAAGCGCCTGTATTGAATGAATTCAATCGTTCTCCTCTCCGTTATATAGGTTATATTAAGACAGGAATACATTCTTATTCTCCAGCCAATGGAATCATCGAGGCATCGATAGGGGATAGTATCCGGTTCGAAGCGAATACTTCTGTGTCGCAGGGATTACTGGAAATTGTAACAGGTACTCAACCGGTTGACACGATCTGGAATGATGATGAACCTGTGCCTATCATTGGGAAGAAAAAAGCCGTTACATACAGGATAACTGAAAATAGCGGCGACTGGCTTTATGTTATCTGTAATGGATATTGCATTTTAAGATACAAACTCAACATCCGCAGGCCGGAAAATAAAATGGCCCTTTCACAACATGATTAGTCAAGTGATTTCAGATCCATTCTTTTGTATTCATAAAACTGAAGGCGATTGTTGTAAGTTTATTCCGATAACTCGTGAAGCCAACAAATCCTCCAATCTTTTCTGCCTGTGATTGTATTTCTGCAAGCTTATGCGAAATCGAATCATAGTTAAGGCAGCCGTCATCTTTTACGTGTACCACCACTACGTTCCCAAATGTTTTTGCAGAAATCCTGATCTGGCTATTTTCTGTGTGCAGAATAACAATATTCATCAGCCCGCTCAACACAGACGCTACCATCCCCACATGGATCTCTGAACACATATCTTCTGGTACATTGTTAAGGATAAGACTTTTACTCCGGCGGGCAGCAGGCTGAAGACTCTTACTTAAGTGGTCCACCAAATTATGAAGGGAGATTGGTACAATTAAGGTTTCCACTTCAAGGGTTGCTGATTGGGTTTTCATAAAATTGGTTTTATAGAATACTTCAGATTGGCAATGCAAAGAAAATAACCTGTCGGGTCAAATACAATAGAAACTTAGCCATATTCAACGTAATGGGAAGAACGGATAGTATGTAGAACTACAACTACATCTGAATATAGGGGAACATACTGAGCAGTAAATCTGGCAGATTATTAGTGAGCGATAAGTAGAAACCATTAATTTATGGGAGAGGGCAAAAAAAACAGCGCCATGGGCGCTGTCAATCATTTTAAGCCGCAGCGGCTTTTTCTGACGTTTCAGCAGGTTTTGCTGCAAGTGCCTGTTTGATCAGTTGGATTTCGCAATGGATCCTGACTTCGTTGCTGGCCACTATTTGTCCCGCTTCAGTAACAGCATCCCACATGAGATTAAATTCTTTTCTTCTGATTTTACCAGCAGCGGTAAAGCCTGCCTTGGTTTGCCCGTATGGGTCCGTGACGATGCCACCAAATTCAACATCGAGGGAAACCGTTTTGGTTATGTCGCGTATCGTAAGGTCCCCTGTCACGACATAATCTTTTCCTTTCTTTTCTACTTTTTTCCCGATAAATTTTAATTGGGGAAATTGTTCCGAGGCAAAAAAATCCGGGGACTTTAAATGGGTGTCCCGCTGGGCATTATTGGTATCAACCGAATTAACGTCAGCTGTAAAAACAATGGATGTCGCCTTGGTAAAATCATCATCCTCTGCTTCTACATCGAGATCAAATTTTCTAAAATGACCGGTTACGGTCGTTATCATCAGGTGTTTTACTTTGAACTGCACTTCAGAATGTGCAGGGTCAATCAACCATTTTGTTTTTGCCATAAGAGTAATTTTAATGTTTAAACAATGTGCCAGGACCTTTTGTTCACAAAACTCTGCCGCCGTGCAGAAAGAGGCTTGACAACCAGGATTGCCAGGTTGGTAAGGTGAAGAAATGAAAAAGCCATCCGCGGCGGCGGATGGCTGATTATAATCGTTTCCTGTAAAATTATTTGCTCTTAGCAGGCTGGGGTGGAGGCATCATTTTCATCATTTCCCGGGGTTCCATGAATTCCCAATGCTCAACTGCTTTGCCACCTTTGAATTTGACTAGCTGAAGCCCGGTCATATCATAAGAGCCTTTAGGCATACCCATACTGCCGTCGCTGGTACCTGTGAATCTCATCCAGGTCATCACATAGTCATCATCAGCAAGCTCTTTTTTTACTTCCATTTTCATGTCCTTATTGGTTGATCGAACCCAGGCTATCATCGCTTTGAGGCTGTCTCTGCCTACTTTATCGCCCCGGTCTGTATGATCGGTGAAATCATCAGCGACGACACTATCCAATGCCCCAACTTCCCCTGTTCCAAAAGCATTGCTGATGGCACGTGATGCCGCCAGGTTTTTTTCAGCCATTGAATTTTCTTTTTTGTCAGTAGACGTTGTATCACTGGCTGTTTTGTCATCGCTGCATGAAACGAGGACAATAAGGGAAGCAATCGTAAATAGCGACAGAATCTTTTTCATGATTGTTTTATTTTGGTTAATTGATGATCGTTCAGGGGTGGGATTAACTGCTAGACAGTTTGCGAGGCAGGATTTTCGGGAGACAAATCTAAGGAAATTGCACAATTGGGCGGTGTAATTTTTCTTGTAGAGGCCCTTCTTATTTCTTGCTTGTCAACGCGATTTTTATTCCCAGCCCGATGAGTAAGGCTCCGCAGATCTTATTCAACCATAGAGAGAATTTTGGGTTCTTTCTCAGTTTCGAAAACAAGTAGGAAGCAAAGCTGGCAAGTACCAGGCACCAGGTTGTACCGGTTATGGTAAATGTTATTCCAAGTAACATAAAAGGAATAATACTGTCCCGGTAATTCGGATCAATGAACTGGGGAAGGAACGCTATAAAGAACATCGCCACTTTTGGATTCAGCACGTTTGTAAGCACTGCATCCCGGTATATTTTTAATGAATTGGCCTTGTTGACGCCGGTTGCGATGTTGTTATCAAATTTTGACTGGTCAAAAAACAGTTTAAGGCCCAGGTACAATAAGTAAGCCGCCCCCGCATATTTAATAATAGTAAAAGCAAGGACCGATTTTGCAATAATAATGGAAAGGCCAAGAGCAGCCAATGTAGTATGTATGAGCGAACCGGTGGCAATCCCCAATACTGACATAATTCCGGCTTTTCTTCCCTGAGCGATGCTTTTAGTTAAAATAAATATGGTGTCATTGCCCGGAGTGAGATTAAGCAATATACCGGCAATGAGAAAGGTTTCGAAGTGAATGATTCCCGTCATAAAACAAATTTAGGAACAAATTACACTGAGCGAAAATCGAGTAGTGGGCTATTTGAATTAGCCACGGATGCACGGAATTTCAGAATGCAACCTTAATCCGTGAATCCCCGCCTGAATGACTCAGTCGGGCAGGCGTGGCTTTTGTTTAAGAAGCTTAATGCATCATTTTTTTAAAAAACAGGATTCATTTATTAACGACTCTTGTACCAGATGCAATTTCATAAAGACTGCGATTGTCTTTATGAAAAAGTATAAATAACAGGTAAACAAGTGCCAGTACCTGTGCATTTATTAATCCAGCCACCACCCATCCTGGTGGTGGATCCTCTGTTCTAATGTAATAGAAGAGTTGATAAATAAAAAAATGAGCGATCTCCCAGGGTAAGAACTTGATGAGGTTTCTTAATAAGAGTCGGGGGAAACCTGCCGTAGCAGGACTTACAGAAACCACTTTCAAACCGAATTTTTGTTTACCGATAGTGCCGGCATGTGGGCCCGCTTCTGATATGGCGAAGTATAAAATCACAGGCAATGTCAATGTGAAGAAACCTATTAATTCTGCGGTCACGGTGCTGATTTTTCCCGGCCTGGTGTCAAATAGATTTGAAATTAGAACTGTTATCCCGGTCAACAGCCCGATGTAAATAAGTATAATGAGATAATCGATTGCAAACGCTTTTATTCTTCGTATAACCAGGGATGTCGTTCGATTATTCATTGAAGATGAAGGTATAAAATAACGGCATTTGAAATTATGTCTCACACGATTCATTGAGGAAAAAGATATTTTTCCATCCCGCTCAGAGCCTCTCGAAATAAGCGTAACTTTAGTAAATCAAAGCCGATTTTATGAAAGACAATTCAAAACTCGAAATAAGAACCTCGTTGAAAATTCAGAAACCCTTGCGTGAAGTGTTCGAAGCAATTGTTGATCCGGTTAAGATGTCGAATTATTTTATTTCAAAAAGTACTGGTAGGATAGAAGAAGGTAAAACGCTTACCTGGCAATTCCCGGAGTTCGAGATGCAATTTCCTGTCCGGGTTGATAAGGTAGAAAGAGATAAATATATCTCATGGTTTTGGAGTAACCCGGCAGATAAAGTGGAAACTAAAGTCGAAATGACGTTAAAGCCAATGAGAGACGGTGTGTTTGTAACTGTTACAGAAAAAAGCAGGGATAATGACGAAGGGGGTATAAAATGGTTGGCTGGTAATGCGGCCGGGTGGGCCAACTTCCTGGCTTGCCTGAAAGCCTGGCTTGAATATGGCGTCAATCTTCGCAAAGGGGCCTTCGATTCTTCACAAATGCCAAAAGAGGCGGTTGCATAAGGGCGCGAGTTTTCCGGCCTGATGAAATCATGACCAAGATAAAGATGCTTATCGTTAGTTCTTTGACCGGAAAAATCATCATAATTGTATCACCTCAAAAACTTCAGTTATGACACAGCGCATCATTTCCCACATTGCTATCTACCTGTTATCCGTAGTCATGATCATATTCGGCATATATCATATACAGCGTCCCCACAATATGCTGGCCTTTGTGCCGGCAGATCTTCCCGGTGGGATCACCTGGGTTTATGTCGTAGGCGCTGCCCTGATACTGGCGGCAATCGCTTTTATCTTTAATAAATTTGTAAAGATCACAGCTTACCTGGTGGCATTGCTGCTAATTGTTTTTGTCGTGGCTATTCACTTGCCAACATACAATAATGCAGGTGACCCTGATATACGGCAGACGGCGTTAATAGACATATTGCAGGACCTTGCCATTGCAGCATTTGCGTTACACATCGCCGGCAGCGCCGATCGTCATGGTATGAAGTATTAAAGCTGGGAAAGGCGATAATAGCGGGACATTGAAAACGCGCAAAATACCTTTGATTCAAGGAAAAGGATGTCGTAATTTTCTTTCCTAAATTTAACTCATGCGCTCAACACTGTTATTCTTTCTTTTATTCTGTGTAGCCAACGTAAAAGCACAATTGCCTAAAATAGAAAACAACCAGTTAGTGTTGGATAACCCGGTTACTTTCAAAACCGGAACAAATGAACTGACAAATGAAGGAAAGGAGGCTTTAAAACAGGTAAAAGATTTTTTGGTGGCTAAAGACTATGTCACTTTACTAAGGATAGAAGGCCATAGTGATAACGGGAGTAAGGAAGCCGATGTGCAAAAACTAACTGAACAAAGGGCAACAGCTGTCTGTCGTTGGCTGGTGAGTAATGGTATTGATTGCAAAAGGTTAATAGCCGTCGGTTTTGGCAGCAGCAAACCCGTTGAATCCAATGATACACCGATTGGCAAAGCGGCCAACAGGAGAGTGGTATTTGCATTGGCGGCATTAAATGGAAGAATGATTGGAGGCATGCCCGCAGATGGAGGCGGCATGGCAGCAGGTGATGTATGCAAAAACGAATAAATGAAACGAGAAGGCAGAACTATATTCGCCTGATTTTTTTATTTTCAATAAAAATTCTATCATGACCTCCAAGGCTACCACCCCCGAACAATACATTAAAGAATTACCGACGGACCGAAAAGAGCCCGTCAGTAAATTGAGAGAAACGGTTTTGAAAAATCTTCCCAAAGGATTTAAAGAAATAATTGGATATGGCATGCTTGGATATGTAGTGCCACATGAAATATATCCCGCAGGGTATCATTGCGATCCGAAGTTGGAATTACCCTTTATGAATATAGCATCTCAGAAGAATTTCATTGCTCTTTATCATATGGGATTATATGGCAGCCCTGAAATGCTCAAATGGTTTACTACAGCGTATGCTAAACAAAGCCCTTCAAAGCTGGATATGGGAAAAAGTTGTATCCGGTTTAAAAAGCCCGAACATATTCCCTACAAACTGATCGGCGAACTCGTTAAAAAAATAAGCGTAAAGGATTGGATCAATTTGTATGAAAAAAACCTGAACCGGCAGAGATGATTTGGCTGCCACCTGCGGTGGAGAAATTAGTGGTAACAAAAATCCGCAAGTGAATAATTCTTACTACCTTTTATGCGATCCGGATTTGTGAATGCATGGGTTGCCTTTCCTGGAAACAATTATTCATCACGTTAAAAACGGAGGTCAACATGTACGTACGTCTTACCTACATTGATTTTTTACCGGGGAGAGCTGAAGAAGCAAAAACCATCTACAACGGTGAATTGGTTTCGGCCGTTAAAAGTCAAAAAGGAAATCTTGATTGCAGATTACTTGAACCGGTCAGTGCCGGCGAGGACTTCATCTCGATGACAGTCTGGGAAACAAAAGAGGATTCAGATGCCTATCATTCAAGTGGCACTTACAAAAAAATGGTAGACAGGGTCAGGGATCTTTTTTCGAAAGAACCTGTCTTAAAAGTTTACTCGACAGAAAGCGTGATGGAACATGCGTAAAGAGAGGG
>JANWHX010000221.1 GCA_025450235.1 Chitinophagaceae bacterium
TAGTTTTATGGCATATAAAAATATAGTCATGAAATACACAAAATCCAACAACAATCAATTTTTCAGGGGATTAAAATTTAAAGTAGAAAATTACTTTACCCGCAGGAATATTAATAAGTATGGTAATTTTTCAATGGCGGCAAAAGGCATACTCATAGTTCTTATATACATTGTTTCGTATATAAGTATCTTCCGCACATCACCCTCCATCTCCTCTTTGATAGTTGCCTATATTACTATGGGCATAAGCGGGGTAATGATTGTTTTTAACCTGGTTCACGATGCTTCACATAAGGCCATATCAAAAACAAAATGGATCAATAAGTGCATTTGTTTCCTTGGCGACATTGTAGGAATAAACACGCACATCTGGGACATAAGGCATAATATACAGCATCATACATTTACCAATGTACTTGGCGGTGACCTTATCATTGAAAATATTCCATTGATCAGGCTTAGCCCACAGCAACCCTACAAGAAATTCCATAAGTACCAGGTATTTTATGCACCGTTCTTTTATATGCTTTATTCTTTTTACTGGATGTTCGTCATTGATTTTAAACTATTCCTCAAAAAAGAAATCTGCAACCTGCATAATATTAAACATACGCGCAAGGAATGGGTGATACTTATTCTTACTAAATCATTTTATCTCTTTTACATGCTTATACTTCCATGGGTCTTTACTTCCCTTCCTTTTTTAACCATTTTAGCGTGTTTTTTTATCATGCACTTTGCAGCCGGCCTCCTGTTGTCGTTTGTTGCTGTGATGGGCCACTTTGTTGAGGGTCCTTCATTTCCCGAACCTCAAAATGGATTAATTGACAATAGCTGGAGTGAACATGAGTTGGAAGCAACTATTGACTTCGCGCCAAAATCCAGAATAATAAACTGGATTACCGGTGGCCTGAATACACACGTTGCTCATCATTTATTTCCAAATATCTGCCATATTCATTATTATGATCTGACCTATATTATTGAAGACTATTGTAAAGAGAATAATTATCATTACAAAAAAGAGTCGTTGATTGGTGGAGTTTCATCGCATTTCAGGTTTTTAAAAAAATTATCAAAACCATAAGCATGAGTTACCTCATCATAGGTGCCGGGCCTTGCGGCCTGGCTGCTGCAAAAGGATTGAAGGATGCCTCAATATCATATGAACATGTTGAAGCCGATTCAAATCTTGGGGGGAATTGGCTGCACGGTGTTTATTCTTCAGTTTATACAGATGCCTGCAAAGACGTGATGCAATACCCGGAGTTTCCTATGCCAAAACAATATCCTGATTTTCTTTCGAGGAAACAGATGCTGGTCTACCTGAATAATTATGCGGATCATTTTGACCTCAGGAAGAGCATAAAATTCAATACAAAAGTAATTTGGATAGCCGCAATAGAGAATAATCAATGGAAAGTGATCTTTGAGGATGAACCTTTCAAAATTTATTCTGGCGTAATTATTTGCAACGGTCATCATTGGGACATGAAATTCGCTGACTTGCATGGAAATTTTACCGGGGAATACATTCACTCGAAAGAATATAAAGACCCGTCACAGTTAAGAAATAAAAGAGTGCTGATAGTTGGGGCAGGAAACTCGGCAGCAGATATTTCCTGCGAAGCTGCAAGAGTTTCCGCCTGCTCGGTATTAAGCATGAATGATAGTCCCTGGATCTTCCCAAAATCATTTATGGGAATTCCCTTGGGAAGGATGAAATTAAAAAATGCGCCATCTTTTTTACAACCGCTTTTTGTCAAATTACTGATCAAATTTAGTTTTGGCAATCATGCCTTATACAACCTGCCCAAACCAAGGCATAAGCCATTTGAAAAACATCCAACAGTAAGCGAAGAGCTGCCCAATTATTTGAAACATGGAAGGATCAAAGTAAAACCTGGAATCACCAGGACCGAAAACAACAGGGTTTGGTTCAAAGACGATACTCATTTGGATTTTGACCTGGTGGTTTCAGCCACGGGCTTCCATTTGAGTTTTCCCTTTTTGCCTGATCTCCTTGTCCGTAAGCAAGGCCAAAACCTGCGATGCTTTGGGTATTGTGTTTACCCGGATTATAAAGGCTTGTTCTTTTTAGGTTGGCAGCAGGTAAGAGGGGGAATTGGCTCGCTCGCATCTGCTTTTTCAAAAGTAATAGTTGACTTAATAAAGCTGGAGGAATCCACGAGTTTGCCATCTGGCTTCATCTTGCAATCGATGGGCAACAAAATGAGCAAGACCCATCTTTATGGATCAAAAGATATTTATAACTGGATTTCCAAACATACTTATTCAAGACTGATAAAAAAAGCAAAACGCAACAAAGGGGTTTTGCATTTAAATAAACCGACTCCCGGGCCTTATGTGGAACGCGCATATGAGATAAGGGTTTATTAAGATTATGATAAAGACTTATTGAGTAATGTGCCAACCACAACCCGGGAGGCCTGCACATGTAAATCTCAATAAAAGAATTTACCTTCAACATTAATATCCACGCAGGAAATCTCTCCAAAGGAGTCTTTTGGACAGCACAATCTTAAACCGACTAACATGAATCAAAAGGCCTTATCAATCCGACCATTCATCGGGGCAAAAGACTTTGAAGTTTCCCGGAGTTTTTATCGGGACCTGGGTTTTCAAGAAAGCATTTTGACGCAAACTTTATCCTATTTCAAAACTCAGGGCTTAGGATTTTATTTGCAGGACGCCTACGTGCAGGATTGGATAGACAATTCAATGGTTTTTTTGGAAGTTGACGACGTTGATCAATATTGGAACGAACTATTGGCGTTAGACCTCACCGCCAAATACAAAAACGTAAGATTAACTCCAATTCGAAGACTTGACTGGGGCAGTGAATGTTTTTTGCATGATCCATCAGGAATTCTTTGGCATTTTGGAGAATTTTCTAAAGTGAACACCGATAAACCGCTAAACAAACTACAGAGATGAAAACAATGACTTGCATACAATTAGGTGGAGCATGTGATACAGAGTTTCATGCAAACAGCTTTGAAGAAATGGCAGAATTAAGCAAGAAACATGGAATGGAAATGTTTCAAAAAGGTGATAAAGATCATCTGGAAGCAATGACTAAAATGAAAGAAATCATGAAAACTCCGGATGCTATGAAGGCATGGTTTGAAGCTAAAAGAAAAGAGTTTAATGCCTTGCCGGAAGACATGTAGGAATCGGATTATCGCCGATTGGGTAGTGTTCAGGCCCTCTCCCATTTGCGTCATTTGGAAAAATGAATTTTAAAAAATTGCAGGCAATAGTCTATACAAAATACGGGGGCCCTGAAGTTCTCCAGATCAAAGAGGTTGAAAAACCTTCTCCGAAGGACGACGAAGTCCTGATAAAAGTTCATGCTGCATCCATAAATGATTGGGATATGGGTCTTTTGGAGGGTGACTTCATAAATCGCATGATAAATGGACTTTGGAAGCCAAAAAGAAAAATACTCGGCTCCGACATTGCGGGACGAATTGAAGAAGTTGGGAAAAAAGTAAACCGGTTTAAAACAGGTGATGATGTATATGGTGATTTGAGTGGCAAGGGTCAGTGGGGAGGTTTTGCTGAGTATGTCTGTGCCCGTGAAGAGTTTTTGGCGTTGAAACCTGCAGTTATGAGTTTCGAAGAAGCAGCAGCAATACCCCAGGCGGCCATGCTGGCCGTACAGGGCCTGATTGATAAAGGAAGAATTCAGGGAGGGCAAAAACTATTGATAAATGGTGCCGGTGGAGGTGTTGGTACTTTTGGAGTGCAGATTGCTAAATCATATGGGGTTGAGGTAACGGGCGTTGATAGCACCAGTAAATTGGATATGATGCGTTCAATGGGATTTGATCATGTCATTGATTATACGCGGGAAGATTTCACAAAAAATGGCCGGTGCTATGATCTGATCCTTGATGCTAAGACAAATCGTTCGATGTTCGACTATGTCCGTGCACTAAGTCCAAAAGGAGTTTATGTGACGGTTGGGGGTTCCATAGCCCGGCTTCTCCAGGCTTTACTGCTGGGACCGTGGATTTCGATGATCACTAAAAAACATATTCGCATCGTTCCCCTGAAGCCAAACAAGGATTTAATTTATATGAACGGGCTTTTCGAAGCGGGCAAAGTCAAACCAGTGATAGATGGACCTTACAAACTAAACGAGTTTATTGAAGCATTCACGCTGTTTAGTAAAGCAGAGCATAAGGGAAAAGTAGTAATAACTATATGAAGGAACCCAGATAAATACAAAGGAAGGGCAAGAATGGAAATTATATAAATCATCCTTGTAAACCTGCACACAAATAGGTAGTGTCCAGGCTTCGAATTATAACCTCTCAGGGGAAGAACACCGATAACAGGGATCAGATGGATCAACAAGGATTTTATCGGTGAAATCCATTTAATCTATGTAATCCGTGTTCCGGCACGTGTTTTTTTATTTAGTACCTTCCCATAATACAATTTCCACTGCCACCAAACTAACTAAGCCATGCTTTTTTTTGTTTCAAATTTTAGATGGGTCATGCTCATTGCCGGGATATTGACCTGTACAATGTTCCTGGGATTATTCTCCCCACAAGCTTCACTCAAATCGAATTTCGGCGAAACGCTGGAAGGACCTTCATACGAAATAATCGTTCGCAGCTGGGCGGCGTTGATAGGACTTATGGGAATTATGCTGATTTATGGGGCATTCAATCCAACAGTCAGGCGATTCTCCCTGGTTATAGCCGGCATAAGTAAAATTATATTCATCATTCTTGTCCTTTCATTAGGTCAGTCGTATCTCAAGTTCGGTGCAGGAACGGCCGTCGTCGTTGATTCGATCATGATTGTATTGTTTATTGTCTACCTCTTACTCTCACGATCATCGAAATTAACCTAGGTTATACTGCTGCGGACAAACCTCCCCGTCATGATGGCTGCCTGTTGATTGGCGGAGTAAATATCTTTTGAGGCCAGTAAGTAAACATCGTGGCCACATTTGAAATTTTTCTCTTAAAAACCCGCTTGTAAAGTTATAGTCCTATATTACACGTTTTGACGAAAGGATACTGAAAGGGCAACTATGAATTGGTATTTAGCCGGCATCATTATTTATGTCATCGTTTTGGCGGCAGTGCTATTGCGGATCTTGTTTGAAACCCATAGCAGCAATAAAACTCTGGCGTATATACTTCTCTGTTTATTTGTGCCTGTTGGAGGTATCATATTTTACCTGTTGTTTGGCGTCAACTACTGGAGAAAAAAACGGTATTCCAAAAAAATGCGGGAAAATTTTGGCGTACTCAAACATTTAAAAAGCAATGTTGCCCAATACGATAAAGTATCCATCAATGCAGGGACCCTGCCGGCAGCAGAAAACGCGGAATTAGCAAGCATGCTGATCAGGGATCTTGGGAGTCCATTGACCAGTTCTAATGAAGTAAAACTGCTGGTAAATGGTGAGCAGAAATTTCCCGAGGTTTTAAAAGCTATCAGGCAGGCTAAACACCATATTCACCTGCAATACTATATTTATGAATGTGACGAAACCGGTATGTCGGTAATTGAATTGCTCATTGAAAAAGCAAAGCAGGGAGTGATAGTACGTTTTATCTATGACGATTTTGGCAGCCCGTCGATCAAAAAGAAGCTTGAAAAACGCATGACCAATGCCGGTATCGAAATTTTCCCGTTTCATAAAATAACATTCTACCTTCTGGCTAACCGTTTGAATTACCGTAATCACCGTAAGATTATAATTATTGATGGACATACTGCCTTTACCGGGGGCATCAATGTGTCTGATAAATATGTAAACAAGGAAATACCCGGAAAATTGTACTGGAGGGACACTCACATGATGATGCGGGGTCCCGCTGTTTATTATCTTCAATATTTGTTTATCACAGACTGGAAATTCTGCTGCGGCAAAGACTTTGTTGCCGATGATGCATATTTTGCCGACCCCGGTAAAACTGGATCAAGTTGTTTGGTCCAGATAGCTGCGGGTGGCCCTGATTCACCCTTACCTACCATATTGTATTCCATTTTACAAGCCATATACCTGGCGAAGGAGGAGATATTGATCACCACGCCCTATTTTATTCCCGGCGATAGCCTTTTGGACGCATTGTGTATCGCTGCCTTAAGCGGATTAACCGTTAAATTACTCGTTCCGGGAATTTGCGATTCAAAGTTTGTGAACGCCGCATCAAAATCCTATTATAGTAAGTTGCTTGACGCAGGGGTCGAAGTTTACATCTATCAAAAAGGATTTGTTCATGCTAAAACGATGATCACGGACGGAAGACTGTCAATGATAGGAACAGCAAATATGGATTATCGCAGTTTTGATCTGAACTTCGAAGTAAACGCTGTAGTATACAATACCCCGTTTGCACAGCAAATGCGAAACGTGTTTTTTAATGATTTGAAGGACGCTGAGAAAATTGATAAAGAACGGTGGCTCTCCCGTTCATGGTCCGAGCAACTGCCTGAAAAAATAGCCCGACTGTTTTCGCCTGTTTTGTAAACTAGTTCCGACGGAGAGTGTAATCACAGTATTTTCCATATTGCGGCTGATTCCACGTCCAGGATGTTTGACATATTTTAAGATTTATCTGCAGGTAGAATAACCTGCATCATGTAATGTAACTCTATTCAAACGGTTGACAGTTCATATTTCCCCATACACCGGGCCCGGGTAATAATTGTTCGAAAGTTTGCCGTTTAATAGCATACCTTTACTGGGTGACCATTAGTTTTGCTAACATCCAGTATCTGACCGGTTCAAATTCTTACTCTTCCATTCAGTAATAGTTTATTCCCTCTTTACTCCTTGTATCTGACTTTAGTCACAATCCGTCCGCGAAGGAGCGGTTGAATTTTATTATTTACTTTAAATCTTGAGCTATGAACATGTATGTTTCTAATCTGAGTTTTCAAACCGATGATGAAAGCTTAAAAACTTTATTTGCACAATTTGGCGCGGTGAAGTCAGCCAAAGTGATCAAAGACAGGGAATCGGGCAAAAGCCGTGGATTCGGGTTTGTAGAAATGGATGCTGCAGCAGAGGGCCAGGCGGCGATGAGTAGCCTGCACAACAAGGAAGTTGATGGAAAGGCCATTTCAGTTACTGTGGCAAAAGAAAAAACGCCCCGTTCTGATAACAAGAGATGGTAATAGTACCGGACTGAATGATAGTGTCCGGGCTTTGATTGGCTTAAATACCGTAGGAGTATTCAATTAGTCATGACCACATTGCGAGATGTGCTATTAATCGGTTTATTAAACTTTGTACCATGAAGGAATTTTTTGCAAAAATCTACCGTGGGCATCAATTTGAATTCACAAGAGTTCTTTCTTCAAGTTTTGATCCCTGGTATCACATTTCAGTTAACCTCAATAATGTAGATGTCAAATACAGGATGCATGCTGATAAAGATGGCACCTGGAAGATAACCATGCACCGGCTACCACCCCTTCTATATTCCCTTGAAGGAGAATTTAATGATCTTATCAAACTGAATGAAAAACCGCCAGACCCAAATCGATTTCGGTAA
>JANWHX010000222.1 GCA_025450235.1 Chitinophagaceae bacterium
CACCTTTTCTTTTTTTCAAACTGTAATTATGCAACATAGTTGGAGCAGCATCATGCGGCGCAACAGATACATAATAGAGTTCGCCTTCTTTCGGCACAGCCAATGAACGATATATTCCCCGCGGAAGTGGTAATGAAACAATCCTGTTTTGAATACCATCCCAATCAATTTTCAAATTGGCTTTACTTGAATCCGTTTTTGCTGACGACTTTGCACCCGCTGTGTCTTTTATTTCTTCTGTTTCATTCTCTTTGGCCAAAGGCGACAACACATTTTTTTGAAGCGTAACGAGATAAATTGAATTGGTGGCTTCCATGTCCTGGCTTGACTGATCAAACCAATTGACAACAGGCCCAGCATCCGTGCTGGCGAGCAAATACAAATATTTTCCTGAAGGATCAAAAACAGGTTCGGTTGCATTCGACATACCATCAGTGAGTGGATGAGATTTATTCTCAGCAACCGAGTAGATCCATACTCTTTCAAAATTGGTTTCGGTTATCGTTGTATAAGCAATATTTTTACTGTCAGCCGACCAGCTACCAAACAACTCTCTGAAAGGACCCGGAGTGTAATAACTATCTTCTGCAATTTTTTGAATTTTGCTGCCTGGTACGTCAACCAAGTATAATCGTCTTGCGTTGTCAATAAAACAAAGCTTTTTGGCATCCGGAGACCAGTAGAGAGAAGAATAAAATCCTGATCCATTCAGTGAAATCTTTTTTATATCACCGCTTCCGTCCTGGTTTTTAATATGCAGTGCATATTCGCCGGAAGCATCACTGAAATAAGCAATGTTCTTTCCATCCGGCGACCATGCCGGAGAAACTTCATGTACTCCAGGCGTATTTGTAAGGTTGAAAGCATCACCTTTTTGTGCAGGTAGCGTAATAATATCACCTCGGTAATCAAAAACTACCCTAACGCCCGAGGGAGAAAAATGTACACTACGAATGTATTGATCACCCTTTACAAATCTTGTACGATAATCTAAAAGATCAGCAGCAATGCCAACCTTTATACGGGAAATTTTATTATCCTGTATATTATATATATGGAGATAACCTGCCTGTGAAAAAATGATATCGCCACTGCTTCCTTCAAGGCTTGATACAGGGAAATCATCAAACTTGCTTAATTGGCTGACTGCTTTTGTTGATAGATCATAACTGTATAAATTAAACTCACCATTCCTGTCACTTCGAAAATAAACTCTGTTACCCTTCCATACAGGTTTTGAATCATTGCTGCCGCCTGTTGGCTTCGGGATCTCAACCACTTTATGACTCTTAACATCGTAAAGCCAGATGCGACTCATGGTGCCACCTCTGTAATTTTTCCATTGCTCAAACCTATCAGGTATCGTTGTATAAGCAATGCTGTTGCCATCAGGACTGTAAGAGGCCCAAAAAGCATTTGGTACCAGAAGTTGCTCTTCAGCGCCACTTGCTACATCTACGGCAAACAACTGGGCATAGCGATTCGTAAAACTATTTCGCTGCGACGCAAATAATATTTTTTTACCGTCGGGTGAAAAGTCACGGACAAAGTCTCCACCGGGATGCCATGTCAATCGTCTTGGAATACCCCCAGCAGCGGGCACAATAAAAACATCGGTGTTGCCATCGTATTGACCGGTAAAAGCGATCATGCTTCCATCAGGAGAAAATACCGGGCTCGATTCTCCTCCTTCACTCGCAGTAATTCTGCGGGGATAAGAACCATCCCTGTTGGCTACCCACAAGTCTTCTGCATATATAAATGCAATTCGATCTTTACTGATAGCCGGCTGCCAGAGCAGTCGGGTGTCAGTACCATCAATGGCCCACGAATTATTTATGGACAATATTAGGAATGCTCCTAAAAAAAATAAGCAGTAACGTTTCATACAATTTTGATTAAAAGATTATTTATTGATAAAAATAAATTCCGGTTTTCTAAGCCCTGATCTCGCTGTCAATTTAAAGTTAACCTTTACTATGACTACGCAGGCAAATAAATAATAAACTCACTTCCTTCGCCTTCCTTCGTTTCTACTTTCAATTCTCCTCCATGTGCTTTTACAATATCATAGCTCAATGATAAACCCAATCCTGTTCCCTGCCCGGTTGGTTTGGTAGTAAAGAAGGGTTGAAATATTTTATCTAACACTTTTCGTGGAATACCATCACCATTATCTTTTACACTTATTTCAACTCTACTTTTATTCTTTTTTGTACTTAAAGAAACAACGGGTTCATATCCGTTTTGTATTAAGCTTGTCGAAGTATGTTTCCTTTTTTCATCAACAGCATAAAACGCATTGTTGATCAAATTAAGGATCACCCTGCCTATATCCTGCGAAATAATGTTAACAGTACCGATATTTTCACCAAAATCAGTTTTCGTAGTTGCATTAAAAGATTTGTCTTTTGCTCTTAGCCCATGATAAGCTAATCTCAAATACTCATCAGCTAATACATTGATATGGGTTGGCTCTTTTTGCCCGCTGCTTGCCCTTGAGTGTTGAAGCATTCCTTTTACAATTGCATCTGCTCGTTTACCGTGACGATTTATTTTTTCCTCGTTTTCAATTACATCATTTGCTATCGCTTTGGCGTCATCAATATTTCCCTTGTCCATTTCATCTTTCATCTCTACAAGCAACTCTTTATTTACATCAGAAAAATTATTGACGAAGTTCAACGGGTTTTGAATTTCATGTGCAATGCCTGCTGTTAGCTCTCCCAATGAAGCCATTTTTTCGGATTGGATGAGCTGAGTTTGAGTAGATCTTAATTGATGTAATGTATTTTCAATTTTTTCATTTCGCTGTCGTAAAGTTTCATTAGTTTTTTTCCTGTGCTGGTTATTTCTATAGAGCAAAAAAACAATAACTATAAAAACAACAATACCTGCCAGCAGCAAGTATACTCTCAATTTTTCGCGGGTTTCTATTTTCTCTTTCTCAAGCTTTTCCAACTTTGCCTGCTCATCTACAACTACGTCCAGAAAAGCAAGAAGATTTTTTCGCTCTTCTTGACTTAGACTATCACTTAATGATTTAGACAATTTTAAATACACGATGGCACTATCGGGTCTCCCCAGCTGATCAAAACAGGAAGTAAGCAGATTATATGCATCTCTTTTCCAAGCCGGGTCTTTGCGCTTTTCAAAAATTTTCAAGCTTTCTTTGGCATAATACAAAGCGGAGTCATTTTTTTTCAAATCCGTACATACACGACTTAATGAAATATATCCCAGGCCCAAGTGCAGATGATCATTTGTCTCTTTTAAAAGCGCTATTGCCTGTAATATTGTATTAGCGGCTAAATCGAAATTTCCCATTCTCTCATAGGTGTCGCCCAGATATTTCATTGCACGACCTAAACCTGATTGGTCTTTCAAATCTGAAAACGTTGATATGGCCTTTTCAATAAGCATGAGTGCAGAATCTAATTTTCCTTCATTCATATAAGCAATACCCATGTGAAAGTTTATGTACGCAATCTGTCCTGTGTCACCTGCTGCTTTTGCGTATTTTTCGGCTTCCCGATAATTTTTCAATTGGTTTTTTGTGTTAACAACCCAGTTTCCGGCATAGGCATTTAGCATTCCGATCAAATCGTAGCTGTGGCTTAGCAGAAGCATTCGTGCACTCATTGGGTTGTGTCCCGGTGACAAATGCCAAATAGTTTTTTCAATAGTGGGATCCTTTGCAATATTTAACGCTTTTAAATAAAATTCCAATGACTTTGAAAACTTCTCCTGTTGCATCAGGATAATCCCCATCGCGTTCAATATAGAGGCCTCGTCAAATTTTAGATTCAATCGAACAGCAATAGACAAGGCTTTTTCAAGGTAAAAATTTGAACTATCACGATCCTCAAGACTGTAATATGATCCGAGGTTACTACAGACTCTCATTCGGGCAGTATCGCTTGTTGCATCGGATAGAGATCGGTACAAACTACTCAAATTTGGGTTTTCCTGTTGCCCAGCAACTAATGATGGCAACAAGAATAGTGAAAGTATTTTTAAAAAGATTTTCATACTTTTTTAATTAGTTCGCAGTTGAATAATAAATTCACTTCCTTCTCCTTCTTTCGTTTCCACTTTCAACTCTCCGCCATGCGCTTTTACAATATCATAACTCAAACTCAAACCCAATCCTGTTCCCTGTCCGGTTGGTTTTGTTGTAAAGAATGGTTGAAATATTTTATCCAATACTTTTTGAGGAATGCCCGGTCCGTTATCTCTTACACTTATTAAAACTTTATCGCCCACTTTTTTCGTACTCACCCAAACAGTAGGGTTATTGGCCCCGCTGCCCCCCGAAGGGGGGTTCCGGGAGGCTGCATAAAAAGCATTGGTCAGCAAATTCAGTATTACTCTTCCCATATCCTGCGGAATGATGTTGATGTTACCAATGCTTTCATCAAAATCAGTTTTTATCGTTGCATTAAACGAGTTGTCTTTAGCCCGCAGGCCATGATAAGCGAGTCGCAAATACTCATCAGCTATGGCGTTAATATCGGTTGGTTCTTTTTGCCCGCTGCTGCTGCGACTATGCTGTAACATACCTTTTACTATGGCATCGGCTCTTTTGCCGTGATGATTTATTTTCTCTTCGTTATGCTTTATGTCATTCAATATTTCAATTTCCAGTTGTTCGTTTCTCTCTGCTTTCGGCTTTAGGCGTTCAGCGTTTAGCTCCTCAATCAATTCTTTATTCAGTTCCGAAAAATTATTAACGAAGTTTAACGGATTCTGTATTTCATGGGCAATGCCGGCAGTGAGCTCACCCAATGATGCCATTTTTTCTGATTGTATCAATTGTGTTTGTGTAGCTTTCAGCTCAGTAAGTGCATTCTCCGCTCTTTGCTTTTCTTCTTTCAGCCGTTGCAGGTCGAGACGAGCCTGCGTCAGATCTCTGAAACGGGAATAAGCCAATGAAAATACTGATGCTGCCCTTTGCAATAACCCCCAGCTTTCATTGGATATATCTCCGGGTGAGGCAGCGCCGATAGCTCCATGTGAGAATTTATACAGGTGATAGGTTCTGTCAGGAATGTCTTCTCCATAAAACCCACTGAATACAGGGGAGTTTTTATAGCAATATTCGATCCACTCCTTTCGATTGATCCCTGTCATAAGTATAGAAATCTGCTTTTTATCGGAATTAAAAAATTGAAACATTTCTTTGCCTACCCATGTATCTTTTAAGTCCAATGCAAAATGGTCAGCGACCAGTTTCTTGCCTGTTTCACTTTCTCTTACATCTTTGATAGCATACCAGCACTCAGCTTTATCGGACCTGTCTTCATGAATATAGATACTGCAGGTTTCCAGTTCTTCAACTCCCAGCAATCCCATTTCATGTCTTAATACCTGCGCCACCTCTTTCAATTCTTCAGGTTCCTGCATGGCCAATGCTCTCGCTCTCACTCTCTCCAAAGCTGCCTCTATTTTTGCTGCCCTTGCCTGTGCTTCCGCCCGCCTCAGATCATTGAAACGTGTATAAGTGAGATTAAATACTTCGGCAAAGCGTCCAATAACATTTTTTGCATTTTCAGGAAATTCTGTTTCTCTGAAAGTATATAGACCACCCGCAGGGAAATGGGCAACATACATATATTGTTGCAGCGCTTGTCTCTCTTCCGGTAAATCCGGTAACTTAAAGCTGGTAGCGGCAAGTGCAGCGTAAAACTTTTTCAGATCTTCTCCCTCTAATAAATAAGAATAATCGTCCTGCTTCAGCCATGCCTTATATGCCCCCTGCAGCAGAGGATGGATATCCATGGACTCATCACCTGTGACGTGTACTGCCGGGCCTCTTTCTGTTTTTGTGGTTGACCATATATTCGTAGTATGATTCTCTTTATTTATAATTGAAATTCCGCAACGGATCGTCCCCATGTCAAGCTTATCGAGTTCTTCAAAAACAATTCCTACAGCATTAGCAAGGTCTTCACTCTTCTGCATCGACATGGCTTTGGAACGAACTCTTTCCAGTGCTGCTTCGATCTTTGCTTCTCTTGCCTGTTCTTCCGCTTTTTGTAAATCAAGAAAACGTTTATACGTCAGACCAAACACATTGGCAAAACGTTTCATGACCTGTTTCACTTCATCTGTAAAATCAGCATCCGAGAAAGCGAACAAACCACCAGCCTGGAACGTAGCAACGTAATAATACTGCCGCTGAACCTGGGTGGGAGATAATACAAGTTGTGACTCCGGTAATTTGAAGTTGTCACCGCGTTGCGTGTTGTAGTACCTTGCAAGATCGTCGCCTTCCAACAGATACCAAAAATCAGAATGAGTTGTCCATGCATCAAATGCTCCCTGCAGCAAAGGATGAGTATCCATAGACTCATCTCCTGATACCTGTACCACTGTATCATTATCAGATTTTGTTGTTGTCCATACATCAGCGCTTTTGTTCTCTTTATTGAGAATTCCGATTCCGCATCTCAACATTCCAAGGTTTAATTTATCCAGCTCCTGAAAAACGATTGCGACTGCATTTGCCAGGTCTTCACTTTTCTGCATGGCCATTGCCTTTGACCTCACTCTTTCTAATGAAGCTTCTATATGTGCTTCTCTGGCCTGTGCTTCAGCCTGTTTCAAATCATTGAACCGGGTATAACTAAGATCGAAAACCCTACCGAATCTATTAAGGATCTCAAACTGTTCTTCCGAATGTGCCAGGGGACCTGAAGCTTCAATAAATCCAAAATTGTTAAAGGACCCGGAGATTACGCTGTGCTCGGATGATCTTATACCGGTTTTGACCGCTTCCGGAAGCCCGGAAAGTTCCGTTTCATTAAAAAGTAACTCATCTAATGATTTCTTATACTCTCCGCTTAGGTCATAGACCCATTTTGGATTTTTTTCCTTCCACCCTTTGATTATTGCGTCATAATAAGAATGATCAAGCCTCTTTATATAATAACTATCAGCAATTTTCCTGTCTTCTGAATTTGCCATCCAAACTCTTGCAGCTAATGTATCATAATCAAAAATCCAGATGATGCAACGTGCCAGTACCAGATCGAGTTTTATTAATTCTTCAAATAAAATTGCAACCAGTTCGCCCAACTCGTCGGAATTACGCATTGCCATGGCTCTTGCTCTTACTCTTTCCAATCCCAATTCAATTTGTGCTTCTCTTGCCTGCACTTCGGCTTTTTGAAGATCAAGGAACCGGATAAATGACTGCTCAAAAACTTTGGCAAAACGAATCAGGATTTCCTTTTCTTCTTCAGAAGGCAAATCTCCCTGGATAGAGGGAATCATAATAGCGGAGTTTTTAGACCAGGCCCATGCAAGCCCATGGCTTTTACTCTCTAACATGATCTTTTTATATTCGTTCGGTAGCTGCCGGTAATCGGAATGCTCAAAAGCATAGTTAAAGAATGCGTTCTTTACTTCATAAGAAAACACTTTTGCGAAATAATCGTCTCCCCTGTTTTTTGATGCCCATGCTTCATCGAATAGTTCATCTTTAAAATAGGGTAATAAATAAGGTACGGAGGGATGAGCAGGATCTTCAGTTGCTGTCCAGTGTATCACGTCTTTGGAATCCTGAAAATATGTGCAGATAACTGCTCCGCCCGTATCAAGAATGACACCAGTGTTCTTCAACTCTTCGGCTACTACCCGCACCACTCCTTGCAATTCATCTGTCTTGTGCATCGCCATGGTCTTACTTCTTACTCTCTCCAATGCTGCTTCTATCTGTGATTCTTTTGCCTGTGCTTCGGCTTTTTGCAGATCGAGGAAGCGCTGATATAATCTTCCGAATTCAGTGGCAAACCGGCCGACAATATCTTTTTCTTCTTCCGTTGCTTTTCTATTGTGGCAAAATGAAATGGTGCCATAAGCTGTGTCACCCCGAAGACGATAGATACCGACTGCTTCATACATTCCATTTGGAAAATCTTCGGGGTAAGGCCTTGCATCTTCAGGTATTGCCGAGATTACTTCTGAAACCAATTCCCAAAGTTTGGGAAGAACTTCTTTAGGATATTCATTGCAATAGACTGAAATAGTACCTAGATTTTTTAGCAGCTCGGCCGTGTTCTTCCACATATTCAGTGCGTCGAGGGATATAACTTGCTGGGCCATGATCCGTTTGCCTGCCTTTCCTGTCATGCGGAATGTGAATGAGTTTTTTTCAAGATCGATAAGGCTGATAGTTGCATGACTTGGATAAATGCCAAGAATATCAAATTGATCAAAGAGTACAGAAAGCACCTCACTCAATTCGTCAGAATGACGCATAGTCATTGCTCTTGTCCTTACTCTTTCCAATGCTAATTCAATCTGCGCTTCTCTTGCTTGTGCTTCTGCATTCTTAAGATCAAGAAAACGTTCATAGGCAAGATCAAAAGCGGCACCCATTTTTGTCAGAATGGGCTCTACCCCCGCGACCGGTTGTTGCAGAAGATCGAGACTTAATTTTCCATGCAAGAGTGGTACGGCAGGATGCCATACATGCTTTATGTCATTTGCTGTTAAAAAACGCCGGGCACTTTCCGCGAACTCGGGGTTATACTTTCGGGTCCACGCCAGCGTTTTTTGGATACTTTTTTTGTCCTGCTCGACAACGAAATACTTTTCATCCGCATCCCATATTCTCCGTATCCAGTCATTAGGATCAGTTTCGTCCAAACGAAATAAAATGTCCATGCTGAAATGAAATCCGTCTTCTAATTCGACCACCGATGTGATGTCCCAAAGTCTGATATCTCCATTCTCCTGGCGAAGGCAAATAGTTGCTGCGCCAATACCGGG
>JANWHX010000223.1 GCA_025450235.1 Chitinophagaceae bacterium
GTGAAGGTAAAGCGGGCAAAATAAATTTTTGAATTCCAATTATCTTTTTACTTTTGCGCCAGATAAAACAAAAATGATATCTACTACACATATTCATCATCACCATCTTACTCAAAAGGTAAGCCGTGATGGTTTTATGTAATCTGACAAATACATTAATTCTTTCCGGGCTTACCATATGGTAGGCCTTTTTTATTTAATTGATATGAAACTAAAGATCGCAATACAAAAATCAGGACGGCTGTATGATGATTCGCTCCGGTTGTTGAAGGAGTGTGGGATTATTATTTCCAACGGGGGAAATAAACTAAAAACGGAGGCAGCGAATTTTCCCATCGAGGTCTATTTTTTGAGAGATGATGATATCCCACAGTACGTAGAGGATGGAGTTGCGGACATTGGCATCGCCGGCGAAAACGTGGTATATGAAAAAAAGAAAAAGCTTGAGGTATTGGAAAAACTGGGCTTTGGCAAATGCAGGCTAAGTATAGCCGTTGGAAAAAATGAGAATTTTTCCCGACAATGGTTGAATGGAAAAAAAATCGCGACAAGCTATCCTGTATTGCTGCAGCAATACCTGGATCGGCAGAAGATTAGTGCGGAGATACATGAGATCAGCGGGAGTGTGGAGATTGCTCCGGGTATCGGGTTGGCAGATGCAATATGTGACCTGGTGAGCAGCGGTTCAACCTTATTGACGAATGGATTGAAGGAAGTGGAAACTATTTTGCCTTCACAGGCGGTGCTGATCAGCAACAAGAACCTGGATGATGACCGGCGAAGCCTGGTAAAAAAATTATTGTTCCGCATTCGGGCGGTGCAAAAAGCAAGAAGCAACAAGTATATTTTGTTAAATGCGCCCAACGAAAAGCTGGATGATATCATCGGACTCTTGCCGGGAATGAAAAGCCCGACCGTCCTTCCGCTGGCTATCAAAGGCTGGAGCAGTGTACATAGTGTCCTCGAGGAAGATGATTTCTGGGATATTATCGAACAATTAAAAGAAGCAGGTGCACAGGGAATATTGGTGGTGCCGATTGAAAAAATGATAGTATGAAATGAAAACGACTATCAATCCTGATAAAAAAAATTGGGGCCTGTTGTTACAAAGACCTGTTATTGATCAAACTGTTTTGTTTGATAAAGTGAGGCATATTCTTGAAGATGTAAAAAACAATGGCGATGAAGCGTTAAGACGATATACTTTGCAATTTGATAAGGTACAGGTGGAGCATTTGGAAGTAAGTGTTGAAGAGATAGACAATGCTGTTCGATCAATTTCGCCTTCATTAAAACAAGCAATTGAAACCGCGGCAGCCAATATCAGGCGCTTTCATGAAAAACAAGTGAGACAACCGGAGATCATTGAAACGATGCCCGGAATTACATGCTGGCGGAGATCCGTCGGTATTGAGAAGGTGGGTTTATATATTCCCGGCGGAACGGCGCCGCTTTTCTCTACCGTGCTGATGCTTGGTATTCCAGCGAAGCTTGCCGAATGCAAAGAGATCGTATTATGTACTCCGCCCTCGCCCCTCGCCGCCACGTGGAGAGGGGCTGGGGGTGTGGTCCATCCCGCCATTTTATTTGCCGCACAATTGGTTGGTGTAACTAGGATCTTTAAAGCAGGGGGGGCGCAAGCCATAGCCGGTATGGCTTATGGAACAGAAACGATTCCGGCTGTTTATAAGATATTCGGCCCCGGGAACCAATACGTAAATTGTGCGAAGCAGTTGATCCAGTTGGATGGAGTACCTATTGATATGCCTGCAGGACCAAGTGAAGTGTGCGTGATGGCTGATGACACATGTAATCCTGCTTTTGTGGCTGCCGACCTGTTGTCACAGGCTGAACATGGAGCCGATAGCCAGGTGCTATTGATATGCACTGACAAAAGTATTGTAGAGAAAATTTTAAACGAAATAGAAAAACAGGCTAAGAACTTACTCCGCAACGATGTTATTGAACAGGTGTTGAGAAATAGTAACGCTGTCGTCCTCAGTGACATTGATGAGGCAATTAAGTTAGCCAATAACTATGCTCCTGAACATTTGATCATTGCGTGTAAGGAAGCTAATTCGATTGGCGATAAAATTGTTAATGCCGGTTCGGTATTTATTGGTAACTATTCACCGGAAAGTGCGGGCGATTATGCGAGCGGTACCAATCATGTGTTGCCTACAAATGGTTTTGCGCGGAGTTATAGCGGTGTAAGCGTTGACAGTTTTGTCAAAAAGATCACCTACCAGCAGCTAACCAAACAAGGACTGGAGCAAATTGCTGATGCAGTTGAAGAAATGGCGGTGACGGAAGGACTGGATGCACATAAAAATGCGATCAGCATCCGGTTAAAAAGATAAATGCTTAAACGATACTTATGAGTTTTGACCTGAACAGATTAGTTAGGGAGAATATCCGTGAATTGACTCCTTACTCGTCAGCAAGAGATGAGTTCAAGGGACAGGCAAAGGTGTTTTTGGATGCCAATGAAAATAGCCTGGGCTCACCTTTAGTAAAGTGGTACAACCGTTATCCCGATCCTCACCAGGTGGACCTTAAAAAGGCCATTGGTAAAATAAAAGGGCTCAACGCTGAACAAATTTTTCTCGGGAATGGAAGTGATGAATGTATTGATCTTTTGTATCGCTGCTTTTGTGAACCGAAAAAAGATAATGTGATCGTTTGCCCGCCGACTTATGCGATGTACGAGGTAAGCGGTCATATCAATGATATTGAAGTAAGAGAAGCACCATTGCTGGAAAATTTTCAATTGCATCTTAACCAGATTCAGCATTTGATTGATGAGAATACAAAGTTGATTTGGATCTGTTCGCCCAATAATCCAACCGGCAATTCGATGAACCGGGAAGATATCGAAACCGTTCTTAATAATTTTGACGGTATCGTTGTAGTGGATGAAGCTTATATTAATTTTTCAAGACACAAATCACTATTGCAGGAATTGCCAGACTACCCTAACCTGGTCGTGATGCAGACCTTCAGTAAGGCCTGGGGTATGGCCGCTCTCAGGCTGGGAATGACTTTTTCATCGGCAGAAATTGTTCGGCTGCTGGACAAAATAAAGCCGCCTTATAATATTAACCAGGCGACACAGGAGTTTGCTATGCAGGCAATGGATGAAATAGACCAGGTAAATAACATGATCACAGAACTGGTAAGCATGAGAGATGCTTTGACAAGGGTATTTGACCAGATGCCGCTTGTGGAAAAAGTTTATCCTTCCGATGCTAATTTTCTATTGGTCAAACTAAAAAATGCAAGGAAGATATATGAGTATTTGCTGACCAGGGGTATTGTAGTCCGCGATCGAAGTAACGTGCAGTTGTGTGAGAATTGCCTGCGAATTACGATTGGTACGGAAGATGAAATAACCATCCTGGTAAAAGCGCTTAAAGATTATCAACGAAAATAAATGAGCAAAAGAATTTTGTTTATTGACAGGGACGGCACACTCATCAGGGAGGCTCCGCCCACTTACCAGATTGATTCATGGGAGAAACTGGAATTTTATCCGGAAGCATTTTTCTACATGCGGAAAATCGCTGAGGATTTCGATTACTTATTGGTGATGATCACTAACCAGGATGGTTTAGGTACCGGGAGTTTTCCTGAAGTGAATTTCTGGCCGATTCACCGGCATATTATTAAGAGTTTCGAAAATGAAGGGGTGAGTTTCCATGCTACGTATATTGACAGAAGTTTTGCGAAAGATAACTCCCCAAACCGAAAGCCCGGTACGGGTATGCTACGGGAATATATCAATAACAGCGATTTCGACATTGTCAATTCTTATGTTATTGGCGACAGGATCACTGATGTGCAACTCGCAAAGAATCTCGGATGTAAAGCGATATGGTTGAATTCGGATCCGGGACTGGGGGCGGCTGAGATCAAAGAAAGCATCAACGAGCTCCGGGGAACAATCTCGCTGGAAACGCCAAGCTGGGAAAAGATCTATGCCTTCCTGAAATCAGGATTACGAAAAGCAGTACATGAACGTAATACAAACGAAACGAAAATAAAAGTTGAATTAAATATTGATGGCAGTGGCAGGACAAATATAAAAACGGGGCTGGGTTTTTTTGATCATATGCTCGAACAAATAGGACGACATGGCAAGCTTGATCTGTCAGTAACCACAGAAGGTGATCTGCATATAGATGAACATCACAGTATTGAAGACACGGGTATTGCCCTGGGCGAAGCGTTTGCGACAGCACTGGCTGATAAAAAAGGGATGGAACGTTACGGGTTCGTATTGCCGATGGATGAAGCCGAGGCCAAAGTGCTGATTGATTTCGGTGGAAGACCCTGGATAGTCTGGAACGCGGAATTCAAAAGAGAAAAAATAGGAGAGATGCCGACAGAAATGTTTTTTCACTTCTTTAAATCATTCAGTGACGCCGCTAAATGCAACCTGCATATTGAATGCAAAGGGGAAAATGAACATCATAAGATCGAGGCGATATTTAAAGCATTTGCAAAAGCGATCCGGATGGCTGTGAAAAGGGATCCTTTTGATAATTATTTACCGAGCACAAAGGGTGTATTATAAATGAGAATTGTAATCATAAAATATAATGCGGGAAATATTCAGTCGGTTCTCTTTGCTCTCGAGAGGTTAAAGATCGACGCCATGGTGACCGATGATGTCCGGGACATACAAAATGCCGATAAAGTCATTTTTCCCGGGGTGGGGGAAGCCAATTCTGCGATGCTTTATCTGAAAGAACGGAAGTTAGACAAGGTGATAACGGGTTTACAACAACCCGTGCTTGGTATCTGCCTTGGGATGCAATTGCTTTGTCAGTATTCGGAAGAAAATGCCACTGGTTGTTTGGGTATTTTTCCATTACAGGTCAGGCGATTTCCGGCAAATGCCGGCGAAAGGATCAAAATTCCGCAGATCGGGTGGAATAATATTTACTCACTTACTTCCCCGCTGTTTAAGGGAATTGATGAGAACAGTTACATCTATAATGTGCACAGTTATTATGTCGAGGACAGCAGCTATACGATCGCGAAATGCAGATATGGCCTGGAGTATGCCTCCGCTATAAAAAAGGACAACTTTTACGGATTACAGTTTCATACAGAGAAATCATCTGCACCAGGAGAAAGGATATTAAAAAACTTCATCGGGTTATGACCATCATTCCTGCCATAGACGTTATAGATGGTAAATGTGTGAGACTGACGCAGGGGGATTATTCACAAAAAAAAACGTACAATGAGCACCCCCTCGAAGTGGCAAAGAAGTTTGAAGATGCGGGCCTGCAGCGATTACACCTGGTTGACCTCGATGGAGCAAAAGCCGGGGCTGTTAAAAACTGGAAAGTGCTGGAAGCAATAGCCGGTAAAACTTCCCTGGTCATCGATTTTGGAGGAGGCATCAAAACAAGTAAGGATGTGCAGATTGTTTTTGATTCAGGAGCAAAGCTGGCGACGGTGGGAAGTATAGCGGTCAGGGATGAGAATGAATTCATAAGCTGGCTATTGATATTTGGAACAGATAAATTCCTGTTGGGCGCCGACGTAAAAAAAGAGAAAATAGCTATCCATGGCTGGCAGGAGACGACGGATATATGGGTTTATGACTTTATTGAAAAATATTTTCAGCAGGGAGTAAAACAGATATTTTGTACAGATGTAAGTAAAGACGGGAAACTGGAAGGAGCGGCTATTGATCTTTATAAGAACATCATTGCAAAATTTCCCACCTTGAATTTCATTGCCAGCGGCGGTGTTAGTTCTATGAAAGACCTGGATGAATTGGAAAAGATCGGTTGCAACGGAGTGATTATCGGGAAGGCTTTATATGAGAATAAAATAAAGTTGTCTGAACTGATAAAATGGCAATAATTATGTTGGGCTAAAGCCCAAGTTAGGATGGCGCTTATTGCCCGGCCTTTAAAGACCGGGCAATAGTTGTGATCATAGTCAAACGGGCTTTAGCCCAAAGAAAGAATAGATACCAATGAAACCCACTGAATGAGGGTCCGGTCAATATCATTATGCTGACAAAAAGAATCATACCATGTTTGGATATTAAAGATGGAAGAACCGTCAAGGGCACCAACTTTGTTGATCTCCGTGATGCAGGTGATCCCGTTGAACTTGGAGCTTTGTATGCTCAACAGGGGGCTGATGAATTGGTTTTCCTGGATATTACGGCGACGATAGAGAAACGGAAGACGCTTGCCGAATTAGTGAGAAGAATTGCAAAACATGTCAATATCCCTTTTACGGTAGGAGGCGGTGTTAGCAGTATTGAGGATGTAAAGGTTTTATTGGATAACGGAGCCGATAAAATTTCTGTGAATACAGCAGCATTCAAGCATCCGCAGCTGATAAATGATTTGGCAAACGAATTTGGCAGCCAGTGTATAGTGTTGGCTATAGATGCAAAAAAGGAAGACGCAGGCGAATGGTTTGTTTATTTAAATGGAGGGCGGACAAAAACCAATACCATTTGTTTTGACTGGGCCAAGCATGCAGTGATGCTGGGCGCCGGCGAAATCCTGCTCACTTCAATGGATCATGATGGAACTAAGCAAGGGTTTGCATTGGACATTACGAAACAATTGGCGGGCAATCTGACGGTTCCCATTATCGCAAGCGGCGGGGGAGGCACCATGGAGCATTTTAAAGATGTTTTTCTGAAAGCCGGGGCTGATGCCGCATTGGCGGCCAGCATTTTTCACTTCAAGGAACTTGAAATACCCGAGCTGAAGCGATACCTGTTAAAACAAAATCTGCCGGTTCGAAAATCCTGAAAACAAAATGGTTTTACTTGCGGCGATAGTGGTCACGGCATTTTTCATTTACTTTCAACGAAGCATTTCTGTGCGCAACGGGAAAAAATTTGAAAAAAACCGAAAACGATATGACCAGGTGTTGGAACAACTGCTCAAAAACGACGACGTAGAAAAAAAGAAATCAATGAAAGATTCTTAAATATATTCAAAATGACGATCGATTACTCCAAATATTCCGATGGATTAGTTCCTGCGATTGTACAGGATGACCGTACGGGAAAAGTGCTGATGCTGGGTTTTATGAATGAGGAAGCATTTAATAAAACAAACCGGTCGGGGCGGGTAACCTTTTTTAGCCGGAGTAAAAAAAGGCTTTGGACGAAAGGGGAAGAAAGTGGAAATTTTTTGGAGTTAAAGAGCATTACGGCCGATTGCGACAACGATACGTTGTTGGTGAAAGCCATTCCACATGGCCCTGTTTGTCACACCGGGGCTGACACTTGTTTTTCTGAAAAAAACAAAAGCATTGATTTTATTTACCGGCTGGAGGAAGTGATAGCGGGCCGTCAGGAAAATCCGGCTGAAGGTTCGTATGTGTCGGGTTTATTTAAGAAAGGCATTAATAGTATTTCTCAAAAGGTGGGAGAAGAGGCGATCGAGTTGGTGATCGAGGCCAAGGACAATGATGATGAGAAATTCCTGAATGAAGCAGCTGATCTTTTATTTCATTATATAATACTTCTTAAAGCAAAGCAGCATTCATTGAAGGATGTAGCGGATGTGTTGGAAAGCAGGCATAAATGACAATCCGTTTTTTCCACAGGCGTTAACAACTCAGAATTGAAAGGGCAGTAGCGGTTTTGGTATATTTGCACGACCTCCCTAAACCGCTCCAAAGAGGGGCTTCGATAACCAGGAAAAACTCATAATTAAATTCAAAACGTACCAATCTCCATGGCAAAAGAAAAAGAAGCTCCAAAGGAGTCCTCACGGACTAACCTGTTTGAGTATACCGAAGAGAGTATTAAGTCACTTGATTGGAAGGAACATATTCGCCTTCGCCCCGGCATGTATATTGGGAAGCTGGGCGATGGCAGCAGTCCGGATGACGGTATCTATGTCCTGGTAAAAGAAGTAATGGACAATTGTGTTGATGAGTTTGCCATGGGCTATGGTAAGACAGTTGAGTTAACTGTTGACGGTAACCAGGTAACAATTCGTGATTTTGGCCGTGGTATTCCGCTTGGTAAGGTTATAGATGCGGTCAGTAAGGTAAATACGGGTGCTAAGTTTGACAGTAAGGTTTTTCAGAAATCAGTAGGATTGAATGGGGTCGGTACAAAGGCGGTGAATGCATTAAGCAATTATTTTAAAGTCACTGCTATCCGCGAGGGCAAAGAGAAAACCGCAGAGTTTAAGAAAGGCGTTTTAATAAAAGAATATAACCAGTCGAAGACAAAAGAAGAAAATGGGACCCTGGTGACCTTTATTCCTGATGATTCGATGTTCAGGAACTTTAAGTTTCATTCGGAGTTCATGGAGAACCAGATCTGGAACTACTGCTATTTGAACGCGGGCCTGAAGATCATTTTCAACGGGAAAAGTTTTGTCAGCAGGAATGGTCTGCTCGACCTTTTGCAAAGAAAGACCAATGAAGATGAGATCCGCTACCCAATCATTCATTTAAAGGGTGATGATATTGAAATGGCGATCACGCACAACAATGATTATGGAGAAGACATCTATAGCTTTGTAAACGGGCAGCACACCACACAGGGTGGAACACACCAACAAGCTTTTCGTGAAGCATATTCCAAAGCAATAAGAGAGTTTTACAAAAAAGATTATGATGCATCAGATATCCGCACCGGTATCGTGGCTGCGGTTGCTGTGAGAGTAGTTGAACCTGTATTTGAGTCACAGACAAAAACAAAGCTCGGATCGATAAACGTCGATACGGACGGCCCAAGCATGCGGCAATTTGTGGGTGACTTTATTGCCAAAGAACTGGACAACTATCTTCATAAAAATCCAACCGTTGCTGATGGCCTGAAGAAAAGGATCGAGCAAAGTGAAAGGGAGAGAAAGGAAATGGCTGGTATCAAAAAGCTGGCTAATGAAAGGGCGAAGAAGGCGAACCTGCATAACAAAAAATTAAGGGACTGCAGATATCATCTCAATGATGATCCGCCGAATAAAGGGCGTGAAGAATATGTTGCCAAACAAAATGAGACCACCATATTTATCACAGAAGGTGACAGCGCAAGCGGTTCAATCACCAAATCGCGAAATGTAGATACACAGGCAGTCTTTAGTTTAAGGGGCAAACCGCTCAATTCTTTTGGCTTAACAAAGAAAGTGGTGTATGAAAATGAAGAATTCAATTTGCTCCAGCATGCTTTGAATATTGAGGAGGGACTGGAAGGATTACGGTTTAATAATATTGTGATCGCTACCGATGCCGACGTCGATGGGATGCATATCCGGCTATTGCTGATGACGTTCTTCCTGCAATTCTTTCCTGATCTTGTGAAGCACGAGAAAGTATATATTTTACAAACACCGTTATTTCGTGTTCGTAATAAACAGGAAACTATATATTGTTACGACGAAAAAGCAAGACAGAATGCCATCAAAAAATTGGGAGGCAAACCCGAGATCACACGTTTCAAAGGGTTGGGTGAAATAAGTCCCGAAGAATTTGCAGCGTTTATCGGGGCGGATATGAAGAAAGAGCTAATGAGACTGGAACAGGGTGATCATATTCAACAGTTGCTGGAATATTACATGGGCAAAAATACGCCGGAACGACAGGAGTTTATTATTGAAAACCTGAAGGTGGAACTCGATAAGGCGGAGGGAATTGCGGCGGACATCGCGGGTTGATCTTAATCAAGCATATGATTATTGGATTTATCCGAAGTTTGAAATACATTTGGGTCAAATAACCACCATGACGTACTCTAGATTAAACCTTATCGGTTTCGCAGCATTTATCGTAGTTCTTGGCTCTTGTTCACAGGATCCAGACATAACAAATTCAGTTCCGGTTGCGAATGCCGGCCCCTCTCAAACCATAACGCTTCCATTTAACAACATAACTTTAAGCGGCACAGGTGCCGACCAGGATGGGCAAGTTGTTGCGTATCTATGGAGTCAGGTAGCCGGTCCAGGCTCTACAGTGATAGCAAACCCAGGTTCCGCAACTACTACTGTGAGCGGATTTGTTGCTGGGAATTATATATTCCAACTTATGGTTACTGATAATATTGGCGCAACCGGAGTTGACACAATATCAATAAGGGTTAATCCTGATCCTCAGATAACAGTTACACTTCAGCCTGCTAATAACCCGACCGATATGTCGGTAGCAATAGTGAATGGTATTAACCAAACTGGTCATTCAGGGTATGATATCCCAATAGAGGCCTGGACAACCGGGGGGAATCCCGTTTTTATCAGATCATTGTTAAAATTCGACTGGGGAGCAATACCACAAACTGCAACTATTGTAAGTGCCAATCTTTACTTATATAGTTATCCACCACCGACACCCAACGGCAATTTCAACGATCCTAATTTCGGGGCCACTAACGCCTTGACGCTCCAACGGGCAAGTGCTGATTGGTCACCGTCGACACTTACCTGGTCAAATCAACCAGCCGGCGCTTCGCAAGGGCAAATACTGATCCCGCATACCACTTCATCAATTCTCGACATCAACGTGGATGTCACCGGCCTGGTAAGTACCATGGTTGCGAATAATGCTAATTATGGTTTTCTGATAAAACTTCAGAGTGAAGCAGCTTATAACTGCCGGATATTTGCTTCAAGTTATTATACAGGCAGTGCCGCAAAAAGACCAAAACTTGTCATCGTATACAGGTAGTCTGTTGTTTACATTTAAAATAATTGGGGTGCGTAAGCACCCTTTTTCATTGTCTGTATCCGGCATCATCATGTTTTCTCTACAGGTGTGTATAACTAAGTTGATCTCTTGTTTTCATCGGGTATATTTGCAAAATTATTAAGCTCCCAGTTTAAAGAGCATATACGAATTCACAATAATAAAGTTTAAATGACGAAGCTGGATATCGTCCGGAAAACGAAATCATTATTTATGAAGTGGCGGCTTCATGGCATTACAGAGCCTTTTGCAGGTCTCTTGTTGAATACGCTGTACATGTCGAAACTGAGTAAATGGAGACGAAAGACAAAGGTCCAGGGTTATAACGATTGGTACCAGCGAACATGGGATTATAACAGGCGGGAAAAACTATATAATGAATTGATCAGGCAGGAACAACTGGGCACACTGGCCATTGATTATTTTGAATTTGGTGTGGCAGGAGGTTATTCTTTCACCTGGTGGCTGAATCATAATAATAATCCCGACTCAAGTTTTTTTGGTTTTGATACCTTTGAAGGGTTGCCCGAGGACTTTGGACCATTTGCGAAAGGAACCATGGCCGCAGCCCTGGAATCTCTGAATATTACCGATCCAAGAGCGAGTTTCTATAAAGGATTATTCCAGGATACATTAAATCCGTTTTTAGAACAGTATAAGAATGGCAGGAAGAAGCTAATACACATGGACGCTGATATTTTTAGCGCTACCATTTTCACCTTGTCCCAGCTGTATAAGTATTTGAATGATGGTGACATTATTATGTTTGATGAATTTGCTGTGCCTAAACACGAGTTTATGGCATTCAAAATATTCACGGAAAGTTTCTATGTCAAATATGAAGTAATAGGTGCAGCAAACAATTATTTGTTTTTAGCAATAAAAATAAAAAAGTAACTATGATACATATTGTTTTTCAACAAGCCGATGTGGATGTGCTGAAGGAAGCAATGAAACTTGATGATAGTTTACAGGGCGAAGTGTTCGAGATCAAGGATGAATGGGGTGTTGGCCCGTTAAAAGACCTCGATACAGAAGCAGGATGGAACAGGCGGCAGGATTGGTGGAGAGAATTGCTGAAAGGTTCTCCCTATGGCGAGAAACTTGTCGGCAGTTTTGATGACCGGGAAACGGTAAAGGCAATCAGGCAAAAGATGAATGAAAATGATAAGGAAGAAGCATGGATTTGGATGGGGCAAAACCAGCATGACGTGACCGGCTATTTTTGGTTGATGCCGCAATTAAGGGAATTGCAGGGCAGGTTAATGATCCTGTTTCTCAACAATCTTCCGTTTATTAATGAGAAAGGACAATTGTTCTATCCATGGGGTATTCATGAGATTCTTCCAAAAGAAGCGGTCAAGGCAAAAAAGTTGGCAAGAGCGATCACGTTAAGTGAATTTGAAGTTGATCCGGATGAATGGAAAAAGATCAGCGATGAGGATGCCATGGTAAGAATATTGGAGGGTGGAAAAAAAATAGTGGGCAAAGAGGAAATTTTTTATGACAATGAAATAATGAAGAACATTACCGGTGAATGGCAAAAAGCCTGGAGGGCGCTGGGTAATACATTGCACCGGATGAAAATAAAGACAGGGGATGTATTTATTATGTGGCGAATGAAGGAATTGATCGCCACAGGTCGGATCGAAGCGCTTGGAGATGTATCGAAAGGATGGAAGGACTTCGATGTTAAGCTGCCGGGGACTTTGCGCACCGAGGCGGCCGAGTCGGAAGAAGCAACGGCATAAATTAGCAGAATGAAAAATATTATCAAGCTGGAAGAAGCAGCGATGTTTGGTATATCTGTTTTTGGCTTGTTCTGGTTGCACTCGGAATGGTATTGGTACTTATTGATAATTTTTGGACCAGATATCAGCTTTATCGGTTACGCGTTAGGTAGCCATGCCGGGGCGGGCTTCTACAATATTTTCCATCATAAGGGGTTCGCCGTTTTCATTTTTTTCATCGGCATCTATACGGTTACACCTATTTGGGAAACAACAGGAATTATTCTCTTCGGGCATTCATCAATGGACCGGATGCTCGGATTCGGACTAAAGCTAAACAGGGGATTCAAATACACGCACCTGGGAGTAATAGGGGGTGAAAAAAAGAAAGAAAGAAATCATGAGCGCAGCAAAAAATAAATTGACAGAAGTACAGGATAACAATTCGGGCATTCATGGTCAATACAAGACCTGGTTCCTGGATTATGCATCCTACGTAATATTGGAAAGAGCGGTACCAGCCGTGGAAGATGGATTGAAACCAGTTCAACGCCGTATCCTGCATGCTATGAAAGAAATGGATGATGGACGCTTTAATAAAGTGGCAAACATCATTGGGCAGGCCATGCAATACCATCCGCATGGCGATGCGAGTATAGGAGATGCATTGGTGAATATGGGACAAAAGGATCTGCTCATCGAGACCCAGGGAAACTGGGGTGATGTCAGGACCGGTGATGATGCCGCGGCTGCAAGGTACATTGAGGCAAGGTTGAGCAAATTCGCACTGGACGTTGCTTTCAACAATAAAACAACCGAATGGCAGCTGAGTTATGACGGAAGAAAGAATGAGCCGGTAACGCTGCCTATGAAGTTTCCGTTGTTATTGGCGCAGGGAGCCGATGGCATCGCGGTAGGATTATCCACGAAAATATTACCACATAATTTCATTGAATTGATCGAAGCCGCGATAAAATACCTGCGTGGCAAACGATTCGAATTGTTCCCCGATTTTATCACCGGGGGAATGATCGATGTGACCGACTATAACCAGGGCAAACGGGGAGGAAAAGTAAAAGTCAGATCACAGATCGAGGAAGTTGATAAAAAAATGCTGGCCATTCGTTCCGTGCCCTATGGAGTTACGACAACGCAGTTGATGGATTCAATTGTAAAAGCTAATGACCAGGGCAAGATAAAGATCAAAAAAGTAACGGACACCACGGCCGCCAACGTCGAGATCCTGATCGACCTGGCGCCGGGCATTTCTCCCGACATGACCATTGATGCTCTTTACAAATTTACTGATTGTGAAATTTCGATTTCTCCCAATGCATGCGTGATCGTGGCGATGAAGCCACAGTTTCTCGGGGCGAACGATCTTTTAAAGATCTCGGTTGACAGATCAAAGGACCTGATGGAGCAGGAATTGAAAATCAAGCTGGGCGAATTGCAGGAGAAACTCCATTATACTTCTCTCGAGAAAATATTCTTTGAAGAGAAAATCTATAAAGAGTTAGAGAAGAAGCATGAAACCTGGGACAAAGTGCTGGAAGCAATCGACAAGGCATTTGTTCCCTTTAAGAAACAATTGAAAAGA
>JANWHX010000224.1 GCA_025450235.1 Chitinophagaceae bacterium
ATGGTAACATCCATGCCCATAGCAACGGCAATGTAGTTTCCTCCAACAATTGGTTCGCCTACCCATCCCCCATGCATTTCTTCTACCATCTCATTAAACTTATCTCCCTTCTTTTTGATATTATCCAGTCCTTCCACAGTTTGAAGACCGGGTGAATGTGCCGGTTCAACGCTTACTGCATCCTGGCTGAACAATTCTTCCAGCGCCTCTTTCCATTTGTATTCTTTGAATAGCTGGGAAAGACGGTCGGCTACTTCCTTTGTTGTCATGACAGCTTCTAGTGTTGGCATAATAAAAGTTTTAGATATTAAAAATAGGACGCAGAAGCTACGATGTTTTGTGATGTCGAAAAATTAAATAATTATAAACCCGGAAATTTCCGGGATGAACTTAGCTTTACAAATCATCAATGAAAAATTCCCGCTGTTGAAGCCCTTTTTATTAATCCTGATGGCATTTCTGGCCGGATGTTATGTCAGTAAAGATCCTATGCGCAAAGAAATCAAGTTGTTGCAAAAAGGCGTCATTAAAGACGATACCAGTTTTTTATATTCTCTCCCTTTCGAAAAGGGTAAATGCTTCCGGCTGGTGCAGGGTTATTTTGGCCGGTTTAGTCACAAGGAGAGGGTGGCGCTGGATTTTAATATGAAAAGAGGAACAAAAATCTGCGCGGTAAGAGATGGTGTCGTCGTAAGAGTAAAAGAAGATGGTGATCGCGGGGGCTGGGGAAGAAAGTACCGGCCTTATGGCAATAACATTATTATTCTCCACCCCGATGGATCAAGATCGGGATATTGGCATCTGCAAAAAGATGGTGCGTTGGTGAATGTGGGTGATACCGTTAGACAAGGGCAGGTAATCGCTTTAAGTGGTAAGACTGGTTATGCATTTCAGCCGCATTTACATTTTATCGTTTGGACATCACGAAACGGCAGCTGGCAACAAATACCCACAAGGTTTCAAACTTCAAAAGGGATAAAATATTTGTGCCCCTTCAAAAAATATCGCAACCCAAGGCAGTAGTATTCTATTTTTGACAAAACACTTCTTTGTCTTTCGGAGAAATATATCAGAAATTCATTCAGAATATCAGGGATACCGGGTGGCCGGAATGGGTCAGCACCGTTACACAGGTAGCCAGCGTATGGTTTGCAAGAAAGAATAATGTGCTGGTATATCCAACTGGTATTATCGGTGTATTACTTGCCGCTTATGTTTATTTTTTTATGACGCAGCCCCCTCTATATGCAGACGCTTCACTAAATCTGTATTATTTCCTGATGAGTGTATATGGATGGTATAACTGGGTGCAAAAAAAAGATGCAGAACATTATACGTATCCAATCCGCTGGTGTACTAAAAAAGAACTGGGGGTAGGCATTGGATTCTTTATTTTTTTCTGGATCGCTATTTATTTTGTGTTAGTAAAATTTACTGACAGCAATACCCCAATTCTTGATTCATTGGTTTCGTCGTCCGCCATAACAGCGATGTGGTGGATGGCAAAAAGAAAAGTTGAAAACTGGTTAGCCTGGATTTTTTCCAACATAGTTGCTATCCCGCTTAATTTTTACAAAGAATTAATGCTGTTTACCCTGATGTACATTTTATTTCTTGCAATGGCGTGGTGGGGTTTTATAGAATGGAAAAAAAAGGCGACGACCCATTAAAGTCGCCGCCCGCTGTTTAAATCAAACTCCTTAGCTCACTTTGATCTCCTGGTTTGATGATTCTTTACCTGCGATGACCGGTAAACTTACCTGCAGCACACCATCCACATACTTTGCAGAGATGTTCTTGCTGTCGATGCTGTCATCCAGCGTTAAGGTCCTTTCAAAACCGCCACGGCTATATTCCCGCAAGATCCAGTCGGGTCTTGGAAATCCTTCAGGCGGTGTGTAGGTGATCGTCAACTCATTTCCTTTCACACTCAGGCTGAAGTTTTCTTTAATACGGCCCGGGGCGAATACCAGCATTTCAAAACTGGTTTCTGTTTTGTAAATGTTTACGGCAGCTCTTTGCATTGATCGGATGAACAGGTGCCGGTTCCTGCTTCCGGAGTAATTGCCTTTTGCGGCACATGACTGATTGTAGTACATGTTACTTTGTTTTAAAAGTGAAAAAATGAATATCCATACTATAACACCTCATGGGGTAAAACTGTTCAAAGACTCGTGAATTGAACCGGTAAAACCACAAACATTTATCTTTAACCCATTAATCAAATCGGTGAAACAACAAATATTACAATCTGAATACAAATGGCTGTATTTTTTCATTGGACTAGCCGTCTTGGTTAATTTCAGCGGTCTTTTTGTTCCGCTGATGGATCCCGATGCCGGCGTTTATGCATCGGTATCCAAAAACATGGTCCTACGAAATAATTACTGGGAACTTTATTTCCAGGGCAACGATTGGCTGGATAAACCCCATTTTCCATTTTGGATCACCGCCGCTTTCTTTAAACTTTTCGGCATTCACACATGGTCATACAAACTGCCTGGTATTCTTTTCGTCTTCCTCGCCGCATATTATACTTACCGTTTTGCAAAACAGTTGTACAATGAAAAGATTGCCTTGTGGGCCGTATTCATTTTGCTGACTGCCGAACATATCATTATTTCCAACAATGACGTTCGTGCCGAGCCTTTCCTCACCGGTTTGATCATTGCTTCGGCCTGGCATTTTTACAAATCACTAAATCAAAAGCTGAGTTGGCACCTGGTTGCCGCATCATTCTTTGCCGCCTGCGCCGTAATGACCAAGGGGCCGTTTACGCTGATACCTGTAGGCGCAGCTATTGCCGGGGAACTGATCATTAAGCGAAACTGGAAAGAACTATTCCACTGGCGCTGGCTTGTTGCAATGGCATTAGTAGGAGTGTTCATTGCCCCGGAATTATATAGTTTATGGTACCAATTCGATTCACATCCGGAGAAAACCGTGTTTGGAAAAACAAATGTGTCGGGCATCCGCTTCTTCCTCTGGGATAGTCAGTTCGGGCGGTTCTTAAACACGACGCCGATGAAAGGAAAGGGCAATCCACTTTTCTTTTTCCATACATTATTGTGGGCCTTTCTTCCCTGGTCGCTGATGATGTATGCATCTTTAGTTGAAAAGATAAGAAAGGGAGCAAAAACAATAAATTATAAGCACGAAGAATGGTTTACCCTTTGCGGCAGCCTGCTTACCCTGTTTGTTTTTTCCTTGTCCAAATTTCAATTGTCTTATTATACCAATATTATTTTCCCTTTCCTGGCTATCATTACCGCTCAATACATTTGGAAAATACAAGAAACACCATCCGGTATTTTCAAAACAATTCAAAACGTCATTACCGCTATTTTACTGCTGGGTGGTATCCTGTTACAGATTTTTTATTCCCCATCATTGCCATCGCCTTTTTTGCTGGTAATAATGTTTGGCGTTATCTTTTTATTGCTGACACTTCCTTATTGGATGAAAGTAAACAAGACCCTTCTTGCCTTTTACAGGGTTGGGCTGGCGTCATTGCTCATAAATCTATATATCAACTGGTTCTTTTATCCCGACCTGCTTAAATACCAATCAAGCACCGAAGCTGCTTTTTATATTAATGAAAAACATCCCGGCTTACCGGGAGTTTGCCTGAGCATTTATGCGCCCGCCTTTGAATTTTATTTGGAAAATGGATGGATCAAAGCCGATAATAGCAGATTGAGTAATGAGCCGCGTCACGGCATCCTTTATATTACCGAAGACGAGTTCAATATTATTAAACAAGGGAGCTTACGCTACGAGTTAATTAAAGAGCTCGATGAATTCCATGTTACTATGCTGACGTTAAAATTCATTAATAAAAGAACAAGAAGCAAGGAGTTGAAGAAACACTACCTTATTAAACTATTGTGACATTTTTCGCCGCTTCCCGCTGACTTAAAAAACTGTACATCCTTTCCAGCACCATTGACGGCGGAATACCTGTGATACAAGGGCGGGGAAGACAGGTCGTTTTCCGGTGATTGGCGGCGCTAACACAAGGTGAACATGGCAGTCCTAAATAAAAAGGTTCGGCATTTCCGCCAAGAGGCAAATATAAATGTGGTGTCTCGGGGCCAAACAAAACAAATACCTTCAATGAAGTCACCGATGCAAAATGTGCCGGGCCCGAATCGTTCGTTAGCATACAGGCACTAACCGAATACAATGGCACTAATTCATCAAAGGAAAAGAACCCCGATGAATTGAAACATCTTTTGTTGTTGATCGAATTCACTACCTGTTGCACATACTCTTTTTCAGCCGGTGCTCCGGTCGCGATAATAATTATGTTTTGATACTGGTTTAGCAACTGCTTTCCCACTTCGGCGAAATTTTCCTGTGGCCATCTTCGTTGAGGAAGCATATCGGAAGCGTTGGCATTCAATAAAACAATGGTTTCATTGTTCCATTGGGGATAGAGCTGGCGTATTTTATTTTTTACATTCGCCCTGGCTTCATCGGAAACAATTGCTTTGGCCAATTGCAGTTCATTTGGAAATACCGGTACGATTGAATACGGCTTATCAAAAAGCCCCAGCGCCTTGTTTACCAACGAAACAAAATTGACTGCAATATGAACATGCGGGTTATAACGAACCGGCTGGTTAACAAGGTTGCCCCTGTATAACCCTTCGTCATGAAAATTGGTAAATCCGATCCTTGATCTTGCACCGCTGAAAAAACTCAGCAACGCGGTGAAGCGGGAAAATAATTCGAGATCAATAACAGTAGATATTTTTTTCTTCCGGCACCAGGCCATAAACCTGAATATATCGATTAACAATGTCCAGAAGTTGTCAGCGTTCATTTTAAAAACATGGCTTTCCGGAACGGTTTGCAGGATCTCAAGACTTTTATAATTTTTTTTAAAGATGGCAAAATAGATCTCTCCTTTTCCTTCCCGTTGCAATTTCCGCATGGCAGGATCAACGATGATCGCACTGCCCATTTCCGACAACTCGATAAACAAGCTGCAATCAAGATTGGGTTTTCTTCTTTTAGCTGAGCGGAGAGTGTCCGATATCCAGCGGAAGGGACTGATAATAAAACAAACAGGAATTCCCACCCATTTGTCAATTGCTCGCATGGTGCTAACCTTCATAAACGTCTATCTCAGG